>NZ_PCYT01000002.1:0-79083 GCF_002553735.1 Lactobacillus sp. UMNPBX17 | reverse complement strand
AACCCTTCTTTTTTTGTTATCTAATTTCTATTTACACAAGAATTTATACTGAACCAAAATGTTTCTGAACTGCAAAATAATGATGTCTTAACTTTTCTTCTGAGAAGTGGGCGCGTGCCATTAGGTCCGCTTGATCTTTTTGACATTAAATATCGCTATCAAAAAGCCTTTGAGAGAGGAAACAAAGAAATCGATAATAATACTCTAATGAAAATAACCAAACTGACTAAGGGATATGCTTATGCATTTCAAGATCTGGGATATTATGTCTGGCAAAATTCTGATAATAAGGTTACGGAAGAAAGTGTGGAGAAATCTATCCCATTATTTAAAAATGATCTTTTTCGTAATGCTTATACTAAGATACTATCTGAATTGTCGCCAACAGATAGGAAATTCTTATTTATTATGGCTAATTGCCCTAAGAATATTGTGGAAATAAGTTATATTCGTGAACAAATGAAAAAGAGTTCCAATTATATTTCTCAATATCGCCAAAGATTGATGGACAGTCAAGTAATCGTAGATACAGGATATGGTAAGGTCACATTTTCATTACCATTCATGAAAGATTTTTTGCTGGAAGCTGCAGAATTATATGGAATTGAAGAATAAAGCAAAAGAGGTTACTCCGCGTGAGTAACTTCTTTTTTATCTTAAAATTAAACTTTTTGCTTTCATCCACCAGACATGCAAGCAATATGCGGAAGTGAAAGACAGGATCCACGTTAAAATCCAGGTGCCAAACAAAGTCAAGATTGGATGATAGATTGCGTGATATTGCATGTTAAGTCCGCGCCAGACTAGTTGATTCCAAAAGACATTGGATAAGTATGCTCGATAAGCATAAGTAGCTAAAAAGTGAAAGACGTTTAAACTAGCCCGTGAATTTTTTCTAACTTGGTGCAAACAAAATGCAGAGATTAGTGCAATAACTGCTAAACAGTACAAGGTCATTGATGGCTTGTAGTATGGTGCATTGTTAAAGTTGATGGGATGACCAAATTTTTGTAATTCGATGTTAGTCCAAATGAAGCAACCGATGAACAAAATTGAGATCAGCCACCATAACTTAGTGACTAGCTGGTTGTAATAACCTCGCAGTTGCCAAGCTAACATCCCGTACACACCATAGATAAAGAATGAAATGAACACGCGATCAAGCAGATACCAATCATGTTCATGCACGCCGTGGAAAACGTAGTAGTCATATAACCACAGCCAGGCGAAGTATAGCACAAAAGTAATGATTGCAACCCAAATTCCGCGTGTTAAGTTATGACCAACAAAACGGCTTAGTGCCCAAAAAAGTGGCATTAGGATAATGAATTGCAACATCATCGTGTTGTACCAAAGGTGTGGTGCCGCATTACCATTAATAAATTGCCAGTAAAATGAACCGATGCTATTAAAATGATTGACTTGTTGCACCCATGGCATCCCAAAAAGGTAAATCAATGTCCACCAAATAGTTGGTACAAACAGATTAGACCAGTTAGCTCGCATATGTTTGGCATATGAGAAACTGCCTTTTTCATCATTAGTCCGAATGGTAGTGTACAAAATACCAAAGATAAAGGCCGGTGCCGTATATTTCACTAAATTATAAAAAACGCCAAAAACGTCCTGCACATGAGTGGGCTGCCCGGTACCCATGATCATCGACATAATTGGCTGCGATATCACAGCCGTACAGGCGAAAACTTTCAAATAATCACCAATATCAGCTGCACTAGAGCTGTTAAACTGATATTTTTTCATAAAAATCTCTCTTTTCTTTTGAATTGTGAGATCCAAAAGAAGTTCAAGTTTAATTTAACGGTATTTTTTAAAAAAAGCAACGGTTTAAATTCATAATTATTTTGTTGCAGCATCTATTTCTTGCAAGAAAACATTGGCAATTTCATTGCTAAACAACCGCTGGGTATCAGTTAAATTATGATGAGGCGAATTTAAATAAATCGTGCGTTGAGGAGCTTCTGGATAAATATGAGCCTTAGTGATATTTTGAGTTTCAAAGTCCTGCCAACTAATAGCTGGGATAAAACCGATCCCAATTCCGCTTGCAATTAACTGCCGCACCGTCGCTGGTTCATCAGATTGATATTGATAATTTAGTTTGATTTTGTGAGCCATTAAAAATTGATCGATAGTTTGTTGCAGCTCGGTTTCTTTATCAAGACCGACAAAGATATATTTTTCTAAATCTTTTAGTTCAATGAAATCCTTGTTAGGAAGAATGCCTTTTTTGGCACCGATCAGCAATTCTTCAGTGGTGATGGGGATGCTATTAAAGTTGGGGATCTTGGTAGTAGAAATAATAAAGTCAAATTGTTCTAGATCTTTGGCAAAACTATTTTTCTGATGAATATTCAAGCTGATATTGGGTAAAACTTCCTGCATGCACAAAATTATTTTAGAAATTAAAGGCGAAGCAACAGTAAATAAGACATTCAAAGGGCTTTGATCGATATTTTTAGAACCTTGCACTGCTTTAATCCCGCGATCAAGCAAATTTAAACTGTCGGAAACATAAGAATAAAACAATTTTCCTTGTTGATTTAGCTTGATCGTTCTGCCTTCACGATCAAATAATTTCACACCGATTTCGTCCTCTAATTGTTTAATAGTTTTGCTGACGGCAGATTGACTGACATAGGCTTCCTTTGCAGCTTCGGTGATTGATCCAAGGGAAGCTACCGAAATAAAGTATTTTAATGTAGTTAGATTCATTTTACTCACTCAATTCATAACTATTTGGTTAAGTATTATTCTATTTATATATTATAAATTGTCATTCAAACGTTTTAAACTAAAAAATGTGAGATCCAAAGAGGTGATTATTTTGCGAAACTTATGGTTATTTCCGGGTCAAGGTGGTCAAAATCCGGGCATGCTTGACCAAGTCGATCCTCAACTGAAAGAGCAGGTAGAAAAATGGACCAATGTCAAGCTACTGGATACTGCTGAGGGCTATCAAGATTCAGTTCAAATTCAGCTAAGTATTTTGCTTTTGCAGATTGATCAAGTCGATCAATTGAAAAAGTTAGGCTGGCAGCCGACTTTAGTTGCAGGACATTCTTTAGGCATATTTGCGGCAGCTTATGCAGCTGGTGTCATAAATAAAGAAGATGTTTTCAAGTTAGTAGCTCTTAGAGCTAAGTTGATGCAGGAATGTTATCCAGAAGGCTACGGCATGGGTGTTGTAGTTGGCTTGAGCCGTCCAGAAGTAAAAAAGTTAGTTGCTGAAGTTCATTCAGATACCAATCCAGTTTATATTTCTAATCAAAACTCAGAAATGCAGAATACTATTTCTGGGAAACTCAGTGCGATTAAGCAAGTTCTAGCATTGGCTAAAGAAAACGGTGCATCAAAAGCAAAATTGCTGCATGTGCCTAACCCATCGCATTCGCCGCTAATGCAAAAGACAGCTGATCAGCTGAATACTTTTATTGCTCAGCTTAATTTGCATCAACCTAGTTGCATATATTTAGCTAATTACAATGGTCACGCAGTAAGGAGCTTAAAAGATATCAAATATGATTTAGGCAACAACGTAATTTACCCAGTACTTTGGGAAACGATGATGCAGGTTGCTCTTGAATATCAACCTGATGTTAGCTCCGAATTTTCACCTGGAACAGCTTTTACCAAACTACTAAAAGCAAAGACGGATCAATTACATATGGTTACGTTATCGGCAATGTCGATTGATGATGCGGACTATTTATTTAACAAATGGGAGAAAAAAGAATGACAGAAGAAAAGAATTGGCATACTCATCGAGATGCGAAAAATGCACGTTTAGCAAGCGCCAGTTCATTATTGAATGGTAAATTTGCTAAAACTGAAGATGTCGTTGAAGTGTTGAATACTTTAATTAAGTCAGGCGACAAGGTGGTGCTTGAAGGGGATAATCAAAAGCAAGCATCATTTTTATCAGAAGCTTTAACTAAAGTGGATCCTGAACGTGTTCATGATTTACACATGATTATGTCTAGTATTTCACGTCCAGAACACCTTGATATTTTTGACTTAGGTATTGCCTCAAAGATGGACTTTTCATTTGCCGGCCCACAAAGTACACGTGTATCGCAAATGATTGCTGACGGCACAATGACGGTTGGTGATATTCATACTTATCTTGAATTATTTGGTCGTTTATTTATTGATTTGATTCCGAATGTTGTCTTGGTTGCCGCGGATAAAGTTGACCGTGAAGGTAACCTTTACACTGGTTTTAACACTGAAGAAACCCCAACAATTGTGGAAGCCGCAGCCTTTCATAATGGAATCGTGATCGTGCAAGCAAACGAAGTTGTTGATAAATTACCACGTGTTGATATTCCTAGCGACTGGGTCGATGTCATTGTTCCAGCTGATAAGCCATATCAATTGGAGCCTTTGTTTACTCGTGATCCACAAGCAATCACCGAATTACAAATTTTGATGGGGATGATGGCAATTAAAGGAATCTATGCTAAGCATCATGTTCAAACCTTAAATCACGGTGTTGGCTTTAACACTTCTGCAATCGAACTTCTATTGCCAACATATGGTGAACAATTAGGACTCAAGGGCAAGATCTGCCGCAATTGGGAATTGAATCCAACTCCAACTTTAATTCCAGCAATTGAAAGTGGTTGGGTTCAATCAATCCACTCATTTGGTGGCGAAGTCGGGATGGAAAAATACATTGCCGCTCGTCCAGACATTTTCTTTGTTGGTAAAGATGGTACCATGCGTTCTAATCGTGCTTTAGGTCAGGTTGCTGGTCAATATGCACTTGATATGTTCGTTGGTTCTACTTTGCAAATTGACCAATGGGGTAACTCTTCAACTGTTACTAATGGTCGTTTGTCAGGCTTTGGTGGTGCACCTAACATGGGTTCTAACCCAACTGGTCGTCGTCACTCAACTCCAGCTTGGCAAAGCTTAAAGCCAGATGATGATCCATTGGCTAAGGGTCAAAAATTGGTTGTTCAAATGGTTGAAACCTTTGGTGCAAATAAGAAGCCAGTCTTTGTTGATCACTTGGATGCTGAAGAAGTTAGAAAAGAAGCTAAGTTGGCTAACGTGCCAATCATGATTTATTCAGAAGATACCACGCATATCGTCACTGAAGAAGGTATCGCATATCTTTACAAGACCGACAGCATGGAAGAAAGAAAAGCCGCAATTGAAGCAATTGCTGGTGTAACACCTGTTGGTTTACGTTCAAATCCAGAAGAAGTAAAGAAGCTGCGTGAAAAGGGCATTGTCGCATTGCCAGAAGACTTAGGCGTACGCCGTGAAGATGCTAAGCGTTCACTTCTTGCAGCTCAAACTATGGATGATATTGTTGAATGGTCCCATGGCCTTTACAATCCACCTGCAAAATTTAGATCTTGGTCATAATTGAGGAGGAAAGAATAATGGAAAAATTACACTTTGAATATCAAAATTCTACACCCGTAAAGAAATTTGCCCACGTTGGTGTGGTAGCCTCCGGTGACTTAGAAATCTTGGTTTACCCAGCAGATGGGGAAAAGACAACATTAGATATCACTACTGGGAGCGATGGCTTTGAAAAAGTTTGGCAAAATGTGCTCGATCGTTTCTTTGCTCGTTATCCATTAAACGGTAAGTTTATTGTTCACGATTTTGGTGCAACCCCTGGTGTTGTTAACTTGCGTTTGACTCAAGCAATGGAGGCTTTGAAAGATGAAAAATAGTTTTGTTGAATTAAATGGTCGTCAGCGTGCATTTGCATTAGTTGATGAAAACTCTGGTCGCGAATTAGTTGGTCCAGAATATGATATGATTTCGCCTCACCTTGAGCCACAGAAGATTGTGCCCGAAAGTGATGATGGGGTTATCTTAGTTAAAGGTACCTTGAATGGCAAAAATGTTGTCGTGATTTCCATTGAAGGTAAATTCCAAGGTGGTGGTATTGGTGAAGTTTCCGGTGCCAAGATCGTTGCTGCTTTAGAAGAAGCCTTAGATGACAATAAGAATGGTAAGACTATCTATCCAATCATTATTTTGGATACTGGTGGTGTACGTCTTCAAGAAGCAAATTATGGCCTTTTGTCAATTTCTGAAATTCAAAATTCAGTTATCGCGTTGAAGAAATATGTTCCTGTAATTGGTTTGGTGCCGGGTAGAGTTGGTAGTTTTGGTGGTATGTCAATCACTAGTGCTGTTTTGTCATACCTAATTACTACCAAGAAGGCTAGAGTTGCCTTGAACGGACCGGAAGTTATCGAACAAGAAGCAGGCGTACGTGAATTTGACTCTAGCGATAAGGACTTAATTTGGAATACTTTGGGTACTCGTCAAAGAGTTAAGACTGGCATTGCTGATGAATTAGTTGAAGATGATGTTGAAACTATTAAGAATGCGATTTCTGAAGCAATCGATCAAAAGAAGGATGCTCACAGAACTGATAAGGCTGATTTCTATTTAACTTTGCTTGATAAGATCGATTTTTCAAAGCCATTAACTACTGAAGAATATCGCAAGATTTTCAACGAAACAAAAGCTGAAAAGCATGAAATTCCAAGTGCTGTATCTAGCAATACACCAGGTGATAAGAGCCGCGGTCGTTTATGGTTTGAAAAATTAACTGGCATTAAAAATGCTAAGTCAGAATATCCAACAGTTTTAGCAGCTGAAGTTGATGGCAAAGAATATATTGCTATCGTGCCAGACAAGAATAATCGCTTCCCACGCGTACGTAATGGTGAAGTGGGCTTGCAAGAAGGATTTGTCATCTCTAAGATCGTTAATAAGATTGTTGAAGAAGACAAGGATAAAGAGGTTAAGCGTCCAATCATTTTGATTGTAGATGTACCAAGTCAGGCTTATGGTTACAAAGAAGAATTAATTGGAATTCACATTGGATTAGCTTCTAGTGCTGCTGCTTATGCTAAGGCTCGTCAAGCTGGCCACCCAGTAATTGACTTTATTCCTGGGGATGCTGTTTCAGGTGGTTTCTTAGCTCATGGTTTGCAATCTAACCGCATGATCGCCTTAGCTGATAAGTCAATCACTATTCAAGCGATGTCTAAGGCATCTGCTGCTAGAATTACCCAAAGAACTATTGCCGAACTTGAAGAAGCTACTAAACATGTTCCTGCAATGGCTTACGATATCTTCAATTATGAAAAATTGGGTGCTTTATACAAGCTAGTGCATGATGTTTCATCTTGGGATGCCAACGATGATGCAGTTAAGGAAGTTCATGAATTAATCGATGAAGCTATTGCAAGTACAAAGGATCAACCAACTGACTTGCGCTTCCGTTATGAGACTCCAATTGCAATTGAAAGTGGACGCAAAGCTACAATTAAGATGCGCGAAATGGTTGATGATCAATGGGAAAAATAACTAATATTTGGCCGCATGATTTATTAACGTTTACCAATGATGACGACTTAATATTAGAAGAGAATCCTTTACCTGAATGGGCAAAGGATTCTTTGTCTAAGGCTAAAATCGTAGTGGTCAGACGTGGTCAATTCAAAAATGGTTTAATTCCGGTAGGCTTGCGCGGTTACGAGCGTAATCAACGCTTGGCTGGCTATTTAAAAAAGTCTAGTATAGTTAAGCAGTATCATCCAGATTATTTTATTAAGCATGAGTCTTGGTGTGATTTGCCAATTGAAAGGCAAAAATTAATTGCTTTTCAAGCACTGGTTAAGATTGCACCACTTTTAACTGATTATCAGTGGGGAATTAGTGGTTCACTTGCTTATGAAATGGCAACTGGTGTAAAGATGGTCAAAGAAAGTCCAGAGCATACTAGTGATTTAGACTTGATTATGCCCGATTTACCTAAAATGAACGTAGCTGAAGCAAGAAAATTTTTAGCTAGATTAAATCAATTTGGCACGCATGCGGATGTACAAGTAGTTTATGGTGAGAATGGCTTTTCTTTGGAAGAATATGCATTGGAACGTGATCAGCAGATTTTAATTAAAACCGTCACTGGTCCAATTTTAAGTGAAAATCCATGGCAGGCAATTAAAGAGGGATGAAATGGATTTTGTAACTAATGATGGAATTAAAATTAATTACCAGATAAAAGGTAATGGCAAACCAATTATTTTTGTTGCTGGCTTTGGCGGTTATCAAGAAGTATGGACTATGCAGGTTGACTATTTTACTAAAATGGGATATCAGGTGATCACATACGATCATCGCAATTTTGGTCGGAGTCAAAGAACAAAAAATGATCATACTTTACAACGTCTAACTGATGATTTGATTGAATTGGTACAATGTTTAGGCATAAAACAAGCTGTGTTTGTCGGTCATTCAATGGGTGGCAGTTTACTTTTTAATTTGATTAAAACCGCACCAGATTTAGTTAAACTGGCGGTTATCGTAGACCAAACGCCTTTTATGTTGAATACTTCGGATTGGTCATATGGTTTTATGAACTATACGTTAAGTAACTATGTAAGAGAAGCTAAAATGGTTCCTGCTGTGCATGAGACTTTGCGCGGTATAGATAATCGAGTAGCGATGAAACTGAATAATGCTAGAATAGATCACCCTTTTAGTAGATCTGATAATTTTGATTTGTTGTGTGAGCATATTGCCCATGATTGGCGTGGGGTGGTCAAAGATAGCCAAGTACCTATCGATGTAATTGCGGCCGTTCAAGGTCCATATTATAATTTTCTTTTTGCAAAATGGATGACTACACAAAATGATCGCGTAAATATGGCTTTGGTTGATAATTGTGGACATGATATCATGGCAGAGGTACCAGATCGTTTTAATCAGATTTTGCGGCACTTTTTGTTAAAAAATCGATACTTGAGTAATTAGAAAGAGACAAATGGCAATAGAAGAGATCGCTCAAAATGCATTAAAAGCATTACTTTATGAAGTAGTTACTAATCCTAAGCCTGGCTTGGTTGATCCAGCTGATGTGGGTTCTCATCCCGATATGAACGTCTATATGTTCATTGATAGTAGCTTAAGTTTGGAAAAATATTTTGTTCAAGCCGCTGAGATTGGTTTTAACTTTACTGGACAAGATTTAAGACAGATGTTTGAACTGCTGCGACAAGCTGGGATTAAGGCAGAGAAGGCAATGCTTGCCGCTACGAATAATGTGAATACGCATAAAGGTGCAGTTTTTTCTTTAGGCTTGTTTGTTTGTGCAAGTAGTTATTGTCAAAAAAAAGGTAGTAATGAATTTGAAGTTATTCAAGCGATGACCCAAGGCTTGGTTAAGCATGATTTGGGAAAGAAAAGCGAGACTGCTGGAGAAAGACAATTTTTGCAATATGGCAAAGGCGGCGTTAGAGCAGAAGCAGAGGCAGGCTACCCTTTGGTGAGAAGTGTCGCATTGCCATTTCTAGCACAGACAAGTGGCGACTTGAATACGCGCTTGCTTGATACCTTGATGGAGATTGTTAGTGAGATTGAAGATTCTAATTTGATTAAAAGGGCTGGTAATGTTGAAGTAATTGATTGGTCGCACAAGCAGGCGCAAAAATATTTGGCATTGGGTGGTTATGGCACTCGAGCTGGTAAACAATTCATGCTAGAGCTAAATTGCATTTTTAAAGAGAAAAATTATAGTCTTGGCGGCAGTGCTGATTTACTGATTATTACTATTTTTATGGGACTGCAGCGTGGAATAATTTAAATTAAAGTTCATATTGCTTGGGTATTTTCAAAAAGGATACCATACTAAAAGTGAGAAAAATAATTTTTCACGAAAGGATGGGAAATGCAATGGATGATTATGTAATTGATTTTGATTCCTTGAATTACTTAAGACCAGAAACTTTGGCCATCATGAAGCTCTTGGTAAAGAAATACAATGAAAGCAAAGATGATGATGTTTTACAAGATGGAGTAGTAGTTAGCTTTGATGAATTAGCTAAGGCGGCTAAGATTCCGGTTGATAAGTTATCTGATGAAGTCTTTAAAGACTTAGATGCAGAAAGAAATCAATTTGATGAAGAAAAAAGAGGCTATGAACCGTTAGTTGCTAGCTGTTTAGCGGATGAAGAAGATCGTGATTTTAGGATTATTATCAATCATCGCCTGTTTGAGTTCTAAAAAAGTAAAGTTAATGAAAAAAGATCGATGATCAACGTTAAAAACGTTGATCATCGATCTTTTTGTTTTGCTATTAATCTAAATCTGTACCATTTGAGGCAATTACTTTTTTATACCAGTAAAAAGAATCCTTAGGGTAGCGCTTGAAGCTGCCTTTACCATAATCATCTTCATCAACGTAGATAAAGCCATAGCGTTTCTTCATTTCACCGGTACTTGCACTAACCAAATCAATGCATCCCCATGGCAAATAGCCGATTAAGTCAACACCATCATCAATGACTGCTTTTTCCATCTGCTTAATATGGTCACGGAAGTACTGAACACGGTAATCATCGTGAATTTGATGATCAGCGGTCATTTTATCGTAAGCACCAAGTCCGTTTTCTACGATAAACAATGGTTTATGCCAGCGGGTAGTCATCCAGTTCATTGCATAGCGCAAACCAACTGGATCAATTGCCCAACCCCAATCATTAGTCTTGATATATGGGTTGGAAACTAAATCTTGATATTCACGATAATCCATGTGATCAGTGTATTTGGCAGTGAAGGACATGTAGTAGGAGAATGCAATATAATCTACTGTACCATTTTTCAATATCTGCAAATCTTTTTTAGTAATATCTAAGTGATAATTCTTACGATCGAAGTAGGCTTTTAACCAATTTGGATATTCACCGTTAACATGCACATCGCCAAAGTAAAGACGTGAATCCATTGCACGCTGGGCAAAAAGAATATCTTCGGGTTTAGATGAAGCAGGGTAAATAGGGCAAAAGGCCAACATACAGCCAATTTGTAATGATGGATCAATAGCGTGTCCGATTTGAACGGCTTCAGCACTAGCTACTAATTCATAGTGTGCTGCTTGATACATCATTTTTTCTTTATCGTCACCTTTTTTGAAAAGTAGACCAGAATTTTTTAACACATTGCCAATATCTTCATAATTGGCTTGATTGTTAATTTCATTAAAGGTCATCCAATACTTAACTTTGTTGTGATATCTTTCAAAACATACATGAGCAAAGCGAGCAAAGAAATCAATTAATTTGCGGTTGGACCAGCCACCATATTCAGTTACTAAATGATAAGGCATCTCGAAGTGGGAAAGGGTGACAACGGGTTGGATACCATATTTTAACAATTCATCAAATAAATCATCATAGAATTTAAGTCCTGCTTCATTAGGCGCATCTTCATCGCCATTGGGGAAGATGCGTGTCCACGCAATTGAAGTTCTAAATGCTTTGAATCCCATCTCTGCCATCAGTTTAATATCTTCCTTGTAGTGGTGATAAAAATCGATTCCTACATGGTTAGGATAATATTTATCTTTTTCGATGGTTTTAGTGATTTCACGAGGATGATCACGATCGCCAAGAGTCATAATGTCAGAGATGGAGATTCCTTTTCCGCCTTCTTGATATGCGCCTTCAAGTTGGTGGGCAGCAACGGCGCCACCCCATAAAAAATTCTTATCTAAAGTTCTAGTCATAAAAAAACTCCTTTGATTTATTGCTTACTTGTATTATATGAAATCATTTGCAAGTAAGTAAGAGAAGATGGGAGTTTTGGTATGGTTCGAATATTTTGGAATAATAATTTATTTTTGGAACAAGGTGTTCCAGATATAAAATGCATGTCAATACAATAGAATTTTACCTAATACTGTGATAACTATTGAGTTTAAGAAAACGGTTGCATACAATACAGAAGTGTAAGGAATAAGAAGAGTTAAGAAGAGAGAGGAGTTATCATGGGGAAATTCTTCAATAAATATATATTGCCCCCAGTAATGAAGTTTGTTAATACTAAACCAATGCTCTCATTAAGAGATGGGATGGTATTATCATTGCCATTCATTATGATTGGGTCAGTATTCTTGTTATTAGCTTCATTTCCATTACCAGCTGTTGCCAACTGGATGAATGAAAATGGCTTAACTCAGTTTTGGAGTCAAGCATACAACTGTACTTTCGGTATCGGTTCTGTTTTTAGTGTTATCGGTATTGCCTACACTTGGGCAAAGAAAGATGGGATAGATCCAATTCCAGCAGGTATTACTTCATTTGTTGGTTTTTTGATTATTATGAGTCCAACCACGGCAGTTATGCAGGGAACAAAGACTGTTATTTCTGCTAAGCAAGCTCCAGTTTTATTGTCAGCTAATTATATTGACCGTACTTGGTTAGGTGGTCAAGGAACGATTGCAGCAATTATTGTAGGTTTAATTACTGGTTGGATTTACTGCTGGTTTGTTAAGAAAAAGATCACTATTAAATTACCAGAACAAGTTCCACCTGCAGTTGCAAGCTCCTTTGTTGCATTGATTCCGGCTTCCGCATTAACAGTTATGTGGCTACTTGTATACATGTTCTTTGCAAAGTTCATGGGTACTTCAATGACTCAATGGATTTATCATACAATTCAGATTCCATTACAAGGTTTGTCTGATACCTTTGGTGGTATTATGCTAGTGGCATTCTTAATTCCATTCTTCTGGATTTTTGGTGTTCATGGTTCCAACTTGGTAGGTGGTATCGTAGGCTCAATCTTCGGTGCCAATACTCTACAAAATGCTAATATCTTTAAGGAATATGGATATGTAACTGCTGCTCATGGCGGTCATATAGTTGTTTCAGGATTGATTGATCAATTCATTAATGTCACTGGTGCCGGAATTACTATTGGGTTAGTGGTATTCATGACATTCTTTGCTAAATCCAAGCAATTAAAGAGTGTAGGTAAATTGACCATTGTACCTGGTATCTTTAATATTAATGAACCTGTCCTCTTTGGTTTGCCAGTTGTTATGAACCCAATGTTAGCTGTACCATTTATGATTATGCCAGCTATTTCTGCAGGCTGTACTTATTGGTTAATTAAATTAGGTGTCTTGCCATATTTGAATGGGATGCAGGTCCCATGGACTACGCCACCAGTTATTTCTGGTTTTATTATTGGTGGTTGGAAAGTTGCCATTTGGCAAGCAATAGTATTGGTAATTAGTTTCTTTGTATATTTCCCATTTATTAAGAGATATGACAATATGTTGTATCAACAAGAACAGGCTAAAGCGACTAAAGAAGTTAAATAAAAAGATCGATGATCACCGTTTTTTAACGAAGATCATCGATCTTTTGTTTTTCTATAATCCAAATGCAATCTTGTATAACAATGCACCACAGATACCACCAGCGATTGGGGCAACTACTGGCACCCAGCCGTAGTCCCAATGAGCGGAACCCTTATGTGGTAATGGGCAAAGTGCATAAACGATACGTGGACCTAAGTCTCTTGCAGGGTTTAATGCAGGACCTGTAGGACCACCAACAGCCATAACCAATGCGGTGATTAAGAAACCAACACCGATGTTGGCAATATCTTCTGATTGCTTGAAGAACATGCCACGGTATAAACCAACAGCTACGAATAAAAGAATAGCTGTACCAACAAATTCAGTGATAAAACCATTCAGCTTACTGTTGGCGGAGTCACCAGTCGCAAAGCTGGCAAAAACAGCGTCATCGCTGGCGGTTCTCTTAATGTATGGCCAGTAGACAGCGACTAACAAAAGCTGACCTACGATTGCACCAAGCATTTGCACCAAGATATATGGCAGAACTTGATCCCAAGGAAATGCACCTGCACATGCTTGTGCAAGAGTTACGGCCGGATTCAAGTGGTTACCTGAAATTGAACCGAACAACATTGCAGGAAGCATGACACCAAAACCGAAGCCAAATGCGATAAGTAGCCACCCACCATTGGCTTGTCCATCGCGACTGTTACCTCCAGTGTCACGCAATACTGAATTGGCAACTGAACCGTTGCCTAAAACTACCAAAATAATCGTACCGAAAAATTCAGCGAAATATTTCATTAACCAAGTATGTTCCATAGTAGATACTTTTTACTCCTCCAGTAGAAAAAATATGTGAAAAATAGTACAACCAAAGATTATACTCTTAACTGAGAAAATAGATATAGTTATTTTGAAAAAATGCAAGAATTTTGCTCGAAAATAGCTTTCGTTGACTATTCTTAATTATTTTTTGAATAAAGGTGTAAGAAAGAATAATTTTTGCCCATTGGGTATGGAACCAAGTTCCCCAGATTATGATGAGTTTCAAACTTAATTTTTTAGAAATAATTTTACGTTTATCAATGGCTACAATTTTTGCGGCAATTGTTGGCTTGGATAGAGAAGAGCATAATCATCCAGCTGGCCTTAGAACGCATATCTTGGTTTGTCTAGGAGCGTGTATCTTAGCATTGATACAAGAAGCAATTTGTAATCAGGTTCTGTATTACGCTAAAAATTACCACGATTTGTCAACCGTTCTCGGAGTCGATCCAGCCCGTCTAATCGCTCAAGTGATTGGCAGCATTGGCTTTATCGGCGCAGGCACCATCGTTATTACTCACCATTTTGTAATGGGACATACTACAGCGACATCTTTGTGGGCTACTGCAAGTATCGGTTTAGCAATTGGCATGGGATATTACTGCATTGCAATTGTCGGTGGAGCGTTTGTTTTGCTGGTGGTAGTCATTTTACGTAAAATTGTTAAAGTAAATACATATAAGCAGGTTGAATTCAAATATACTGATCGTCATACACTTGATCAAGTTTTACAGCCGTACTTTAAGTAGAATAAAATACAGGTAAAACATTTTAATTTTAAAGTTGATGCTAATAAGCAAATTGATGCGCAAAATGTGTATATCTGCGTTTGCAACCTTAAGTTTCCTAAAAATATGACTTATTTTAAGATGGCGCGGGATCTGGCGATGAATAATAATATTTTTGAAATCAGTCTTGTTACGTTGTGATTTGAAAGGGGATTTTTATGAATAAAGACAATCAAAATGATGTAGTGACGGGCGCATCCCAAACTATTGATGTTAATTCTGGTTCATCTTTGATGGAGCCTGATAAAAATAAGAGTGAAGAGACAGTGCAAATCAAAAGTGAATGGCCTGGTCCTAAAGGAATGATTCCAGTAACTAGTGGCAAGGCTGATGACGCTAATGTTCATAATCGTGTCTTCTTAGATAACATTTTAGTGGAGATGCGCGTGATCGATGCGGTAGAACCAGATTTAACTACTACAATCTTAGGTAGAAAATATTCATCCCCATTAATGCCAGCCGCTGTATCTCACTTGAACAAAGTATTAAGTGATAAAACTAGAAAACCAATGCAGGAAAAGGCAATAGCTGCACGCAACATGGATTTACTGAATTGGATCGGTATGGAAACAAATGAAGAATATGGTGAGATTGTTGCTCAAGGCGGCGATACTATTCGAATCATTAAGCCATTTGCGGATCACAATAAGATCTTAGATGAAATTAAATTCGCCGAAGAAAAAGGTGCCGTTGCTGTTGGGATCGACATAGACCATATTGCAGGTAAGAATGGTAAATATGATGTAGTTGATGGTATTCCATTAGGTCCAATTACGATGGAAGATTTAAAGCATTATGCTGAAAGTACCAATTTACCATTTATTGCTAAAGGAGTGCTGTCAGTTTCGGATGCACTTAAGGCGCGTCAAGCTGGCTGCAAGGCGATTGTAGTATCTCATCACCATGGACGCGTACCATTTGGTATTCCGCCTTTATCAATCTTGCCCGAAATTAAGAAAGCGTTAGCTGGTAGCGGTATGGAGATTTATGCTGATGGGTCTTTAATGAGTGGATATGATGCATATAAGGCTTTAGCTTTGGGTGCAGATGCAGTTTTGATTGGTCGCGGAATTTTATCAGAATTATTGAAGAGTGGTACTAGGGCGACAGAAGATAAGCTGAAAAAGATGAATGAAGAATTGGCTGAAATGATGATGTATACAGGAGTGAAGGATACAAATTCATTTGATGCTAGTGTGTTGCATTATGAATAATAGCAGGTAGATGAAAAGATTGATTATTATAAATCACATTATGTGATGCGAATAATCAATCTTTTTATTTTTCATAAATTAATAAAGCTGTTTTAACGATTAAATAACTATTTTAAGAATTATTAAGTATTTGTAATAAATTTAGGTGATAAAAATTAATATAGCTAAGAAGTAGTTGAATTAAAAAATAACAGAATTCAAATGCTTTGCTTGCTTAGAAAGAGGGTGCTAAGACAAAAGTGAGTAAAAACATAAAGAGTATCGAAAGAGTGAAAGAAATGTCTGAAAAAATTTATAGAGATTATTTTGAAGATAAGGAAGACTTTGACAAAAATCACTTTGACTATAAGAATTTGAAAATTCCTGAAGGAGTAGAAGTTCAGCCGTTAACTGTTCCACCAGTATTAAAGCCTGATAAGGAAACTGCTACTGATGTTTGGTTCACACTAGAATCAATTGTAGGTGAAAGTCAAATTTTACCTGGTGAGAAGACTAAGACTTGGGGCTATAATGCACCTTTATTAGGAAAGACGATGGTAGTTGAGAAAGGCAAACGTGTTCATGTAACTTTAAAAAATAGTTTGCCAGAATTAACTACTTATCATTGGCATGGTATAGAAGTTCCAGGGCCTATTACGGATGGTGGTTGTCATGCCCCAGTTTATCCCGGTGAAGAAAAGCAGATCGAATTTACAGTTAATCAACCAGCTGCTTTAACTTGGCTGCATGCTCATCCATGTCCATCAACGGCTGCCCAAGTTTAGATGGGTCTTGCGATGGGTGTAGTAGTAACTGATGAAAACGAAGCTAAGCTGCCAATTCCAAAAAAGTATGGTATTGATGAATTTCCGGTTATTTTACAAGATCGTACTTTCCATGAACATAACCAATTGGATTATCGGGCTGAGTACAATCAAATGGGGATTTTTGGCGATACTCCGATAATTAATGGAGTCGTTCGTCCTTACGTTGATGTTACTACGCAAAAGGTCAGATTGCTTTTCTTAGGTGGCTCTAACCGACGTGAATGGCGTTTGCACTTTGATGACGATTTAGTTATGACTCAAATTGCAGGAGATGATTCTTTCTTACCACATCCAATCAAGATGACGAAGTTGTTAGTAACACCAGGTGAGAGATTACAAGTTATAGTCGATTTTGGTCAATACCATGAGGGCGACGTAGTAAGTCTTTACACTGATGACTTCAAATTGATCGAATTCCGGATTCATAAATTTGAGGATGATAATTCAGAAATTCCTGCCACTTTGTTTACACCAGAAATTCCAGAAGTTGACCCAAGTTTGCCCGTTCGTAAGGTCACCATGGATGGCTGTGATAAGATGAATGGTAAACGTTTTGCTATGCAAAGAATCGATATGAAACAAAAAGTCGGTCAAGCTGAATATTGGGACGTTACTAATACTAATTCAAAAAAAGAAGGTATGATTCATCCATTCCATATTCACGGCACGCACTTTTTAGTAGTATCTAGTAATGGAAAAAAGCCATATCCAAATGAAGTTGGTGTTTACAAAGATACAGTTCCTGTTGCACCAGGAGAAACTGTGCGCTTATTGGTTAAATTCCCACTTGAGGGAGTCTTTATGTATCACTGCCATATCATTGAACATGAAGATGCCGGTATGATGGCACAAATCGAAATCTTTGATCCAGATCATCCTAAGAATTATAAGTTAATGGATATGAAGACTTTGACTAAGGCCTTTGCCGAAGAAAGAGGAGTGAAGCCAGAAGATGTTTGGATGCCAGGCATGGATACCGAAGGATGCGATATGAAGAAGGCTGATTTTGTTAGCGGTGCTAGTGAAGAAGCAGATCATGCAGATGCATCTACTGGTGCAAGTGAGCATTAAAAATAATGTTGTTATGAGTGAAGAATAAATAGTTTATAACTAAAAACCGTAGTCTTTGATAAGGCTACGTTTTTTGTTTACAATTTGATTTTTTCTTTTGGTAATTTAATTGTTAATTTCTCAAAAGAAAAAGGTTTAATCAACGAAATTTCATAAGCGTCAAGCGCTAAATCTTCTCCAGCAAAGTTGGGGTTATATAGCGGGTCGCCAACGATTGGTGTACCAAGGGATGCTAAATGCACACGGATTTGATGAGTACGACCAGTTTCCAAAGTTAGTTTGACTACCGCTGTATTATCATCATTTCTTTTTAACACTTGATAATGTGTTACGGCATGAAGTCCAGCAGGTGAGATCATTCTTTTTCGCTGATCATCAGGATCATGATCAATTGGCTGATTAATTGTACCTTGATCGTTTAATTTCTCTGCATGATCAACTTTAGCTAAATAATCACGATGAAAAGTTTTGGTGGTTAATTCACGATTTAAAATCGGCACTACTGCAGGATTTTTTGCAACAAGCAGTAAGCCGCCTGTAAGCATATCTAATCGATGAACAATGTAGGGATTTTGTCCTAAATAAGTGGCGCAATCATTTAAAGCTGTGTCAGTTTCATTTAAGTTGGGGTGAGTTTTTTGCCCCTTCTTTTTATTAATAATCAATAAATTATCGTCTTCGTAAATGATATCGGGTAACTTTCCACTAGTTGGATATTTTTGCTGGGTAGATTCAACTTGATCTAATGTGATGTCAATTTTATCGCCTGGCGAAATTTCCTGATTAAAATAGCGGTATTTGCCGTTAATTGTAATGTTTTGTTCAATGCGCAAGTAGTGACGCCATTTTCTCGGAATAAGCAATTTACGCAATACGTCATTGACGGGTAAGGGTTCGAGATTTTTAGGATAAAAAAGTGTAAAATGATAAACCATAAATATTTCCTAAGACTGTTGCCAGTCTAAACAAGTGTACTAGCAATGTGATACAATTTTCTTGTTTCTAAAAAGGAGCATTGTATTAATGAATAACGACCAACCAAAAAGAAGCGGTTTTAAAGATGTTTGGCATCGAATTGATCGCCGCTTCTTTATCGGACGCTGGATTATTTTAATCCTGCTCACTCTTATATTGATAACTTGTACATATTATACAATTAAAGTTAAGACTTCGAATATCTCAAATTTGAAGGCTTCACTTTCAACAACGACAACTATTTATGATTATAAAGGCAAAAAAGCTGGTTCTTTATATTCACAAAAAGGTACATTCGTTGAATATGATAAAATTTCTCCCAATATTCAAAATGCAGTAATTTCGACAGAAGATCGTACTTTCTGGAAAAATCCTGGTTTTAGTATTAAGGGAATGGCGCGTGCAGCAGTAAGTTTGGTTATTCACCACGGACAAGTAACTGGTGGTGGTTCGACTCTAACCCAGCAACTGGCTAAAAACTCGCTTTTGACCCAGCAGCAGACTTTTTCACGAAAATTAGAAGAATTATTCTTTGCGATTGAAATTAACCATGTTTATTCCAAAAAAGATATTCTAACGATGTATTTGAATAATGCATATTTTGGCAATGGTGTCTGGGGCGTGCAGGATGCCAGTCGCAGGTATTTTGGTAAAAATGCCAGTGATGTGACAGTAGGAGAAGCTGCTACATTAGCAGGAATTTTACGTAATCCAAGTTTTTATAATCCTGTTGATCATATGGCCAATGCTTTGGCGCGGCGTAATTTGATTTTAGGATTAATGGCTGATAATGGTAAGTTAACTGCTGCTCAAGCTAAAGCTTACTCTAAGCAAGGGTTAACTTTGCGGAATACCTTTAGAAATAAAGATGGCTATAGTTATCCATATTTCTTTGATGCTGTAGTAGATGAAGCTATTAGCAAATACGGCTTGACTGAAGAGCAAGTAATGAATAAGGGACTTAAGATTTACACTACTCTTAATCAAAATTATCAGGGAAGATTGCAAGATACCTTTAATGAAAGCTGGCTTTTCCCACAAAATGGTACTGATGGCACAGAATGTCAGGGTGCAAGTGTGGCAATGGATCCAGAAACAGGTGCTGTACGAGCTGTAATCGGTGGTCGCGGTAAACACGTTTTCCGTGGTTATAACCGTGCAATTCAAATGAAGCGTCAGCCTGGTTCATCAATTAAACCAATCGCTGTTTATGTACCGGCTCTTCAAGATGGTTATCATTATGATTCTGAGCTTTCTAACAAGTTGCAAAAGTTTGGTAAAAATGGTTATGAGCCGCATAATGTTGATAATGGCTATTCTGATAAGATTCCGATGTACCAAGCTTTAGCGGAAAGTAAAAACGTTCCTGCAGTATGGCTGCTTGATAAAATTGGTGTAAATAAGGGTGTACAATCTGTTCAGAATTTTGGTATAAAGGTACCTAAGTCAGATCGCAACCTAGCTTTGGCATTAGGTGGACTTTCTACAGGGGTTTCGCCTTTACAAATGGCTCGTGCATATTCTGCTTTTGCTAATAAAGGTAATTTACCTAATAATTCTTACTTTATTACTAAAATTACTGATGCAAGTGGCAATGTGTTAGTCGAAAATAATAATCCAGGTAATCATAGAATTATTTCTGAGAATACTGCTAAAGAAATGACGACGATGATGCTTGGCGTTTTCACTAATGGTACTGCTCAGACTGCTCAACCTAATGGATTCCGTGTTGCTGGTAAGACTGGTTCAACTGAAGTTCCTAACTCATATGGTTTTGGAACAAAGGATCAATGGATCGTCGGTTATACTCCTGATATCGTGTTAGCTACTTGGGTTGGTTTTGATCAAACAAGTAAGCAGCGTTATATGCAAGGAGTATCTGAAACGGGAATTACACGATTGTACAAAGCAGAAATGGAAGGGATCCTACCATATACTGCTCAAACGCAATTTACCGAAAAATCACCAGGTCAGCTTGTCAAAAACAATGGATCCAATTTTGATTGGACCAACGGTTTGGGACAAAAAATTCAAGATGGTATCGGATCTGCAGGACAGAAAATTAATGAATGGTATAATGATGTCAAAGGTTTATTTGGCCGATAAAATTTAGGAGGACCCATATGATTAATATTTATGATTCAGCTAATCAATTAGCACAAGATTTAACTAAGACTGACCAATACAAGGCTGTAGGTGACGCTGTTAAGGCTGTTCAAGCAGACAGTGAAAGTGCAGCAATGTTTAAGAAGATGGATGAACTTCAAGCTAAGATCATGCAAGCTCAACAAAGTGGTCAACCTTTATCTGATGAAGATCAAAAGGCTTACCAAGAATTGAATGCTCAAGTTCAAAAGAACGATAAGATCGTTGCTCTTCTTAAGAGTGAACAAGGTTTGTATGATTTGTTAGGTGAAATCCAAAAGGCTTACACTAAGCCAATTAATGATCTTTATGAAGGTCTTAGAAACTAGAATTTGCGATGAAATTTATTCATTTTGCAGATGCGCATTTAGATAGTCCATTTCGCGGGCTATCTTTTTTGCCATCTAAGGAATTTAATCAGATATATCAAGCAGCAGACCAATCATTAACACGGATTGTAGATTTGGCGTTGGCTGAAAAGGTCGACCTGGTTTTAATTGCAGGTGATACCTTTGATAGTGCTAAGCCATCTCCACGTTCGCAGTTGTTTTTTGCACAGCAGATTAAACGTTTAACAGATGCGCAGATCCAAGTAGTAATGATTTTTGGTAATCATGATCATATGCGACGTGAAGATTTATTGGTTAATCAGAGCCCATATTTTAAATTGCTTGGTGCAAATGAAGCAGTAGAAAAAGCAACATTTAAGACTAAAGATAATTTTAACTACGATGTTGTGGGCTTTTCATATTTAAATAATCATATTACAGAAGATAAAATTCCAGATTTTCCTGGAAAGGAACATAATTATACTTTTGGTTTAATGCACGCCCAAGAAAAAGAAGCTGATAGCCGTAAAAATGTTTATGCACCTTTTACGGTATCTGAGGTTCAAGCATTGAATTATGATTATTTTGCTTTAGGACATATTCATGCTCGGCGTAATTTGAGTGAAAAGCCATGGATTGTTTATTCAGGCAATATTCAAGGACGTCACATCAATGAAATGGGTGCTAAGGGATGCTACCTTGGCGTGATTGATGAGAATACTAAAAAAACAAGTATTGAATTTAAGACGACAGGCCCAATTTTATGGCAAGGAGTACAAGTTGAATTAGATACTCAAATTAGTAAAGCTGATTTACAAAATGAAATTATTGCAAGTCTAAATAATGCAAAACAAAAAACTTATTTCAGTTTAACTACTGCTGGCGCCCAATTTATGACTGATGAAGAACAAGAGTTAGTGCAAGACACGGATTTTTGGCAAAACATTTCACAGAATTTGCCGTTTGATTCGCAATTAGTAGATGTACGGTTGAAAATAAGTTCTAATTTGGAACTTAATGAAAATGATCAGCAAGCCTTTGAGCAAGCTAAGGCAGAAATATTTGAAAATGATGAGTTTGATAAGATTGTTAGCGATTGGAAGAAAAAGGATCCTATAGCAGCTCAATTAACGGAAGATCCCGCTTTTATTAAGGCTGTGAAGCAACTAACTGAGGTTAAGTTAATGGGTAAATTGAAAGGAATTACTGATGAGACTGAAACAAATTAAGATAGTCAACTTTGGCCAATTCTCTAATAAAAAATTTGATTTACCTGGTGACCAAATTAATATCTTTTTTGGTGCTAACGAAGCCGGCAAGAGTACAACTGTAGCTTTTATTAAGCAAATAATGTTTGGTTTTCATTTGCGTAGCAATGCTTCGCCATTTTTTGAAGACTATACGCCGCTAGCACATGTTAGTCCAATGGGCGGTAGCTTGATTTTTGAAAACGGTGATTCAGAATATGAGCTGGAACGTCTTTATGCCAAGGGTGATAAAACTAAAAAAGGAATTTTAACCGTTAAAAAAGACGGTCAAGTTGTCCCTGAAAGCTTGTTTTTTGACCAGATTCAAAATATTGATGGCTCTTTTTATGCTGATAGCTTTATTTTTAATCAGGAAATGTTGGGCCAAGTTACTAGTCTGAGTCAGGAAGATTTGCTGGAGCGTATTTATTATTTAGGTGCGGCTAATAGTGGTCAATTACTGAAATTACGTGATGATTTTGCCAAGGAAGCTGGCAAACTTTTTAAAAAGACTGGGAAAAAGCCAGAAGTTAACCGCCTATTAAAGCAAATAGAAACGGATCGTGACAAGTTAGTTCAAACTAAAGCGGAATTTAGTGATTATGAAGAGCTTGCTCAGGATCTGAAAGATCATCAAGATCGGTTGAAAAAGGCACAGCAGGCTTTAGCAAATATTCAAACTAAACAGGCAAGTTTGCGTGATTTACAAAAAGAATTAAGCAACTATACAACTTTATTAGATTTACAAAAGCAGATAAAAGATATCAAATTTGATAGTGAAAACTACCAAAAAGCTCAAGATTTAATGGCTCAAGGGCGAAATTTACAAAAGATGATGCAATCTTTACAAGAGCAATTATCTGAGTTAACAGAAGAAGACTTAATTGATCTAAACGAATCTAAGAAAGTTGTTCAACAAAAGCCGCAGTTATTGCAATGGCAGGTTGAATATCGTAATTGTTTACAAAAAGCTGATCAGTTGAAGCAAGAAGAGCAGCAACTACTTGCTTTATCACCTGAAATTAATGAGCTGCGCGATTTAAATACAGAAGATATTAAGCAGCTAAAAGAAGATTTCTTAGCGTTGCCAGCAAAACAAAATGAAGAAGTTAATGAAATTAGCCCTAGTGATAAACTTTGGTATATTGTTGGTGCTGTACTAGTAGTTCTAGGTTTAATTTTATTAGGAACTGCTGGAGTGTTAGGGATTATTGCGTTAATAGCTGGTATTGGACTTGCAGGCTTTGGCTATGTCAAAAATACACAGGCAAGTAAACAAGCAGCGGATATTTTAGCAAAACAAAAGGCAGTTAAAAATCAAAGGCAAGCTTTTTATTCAAAATATAATTTGGATCCTGATATGTTGGATCTGAATAGTGTGTTGACTAATTTAAATCAATACAAGCTTAAAGAGAGTGCCGAAAAGACTAATGCGGAAGAATTAAATAAAATTAATCAGCAAGTTGCTCAATTAGCTGCCAATGTCCAGAATGTCTTAAGAGAGCCGATCGACGATGATTTTGATCAGGTTTTGAATGGATTAGATGAGATCGAAGAACAAATTAATAAACAACAAGAATTAACGCAGAAGAAGTCTAATTTAACTAGTTCACTGAATCAGGATAAGCAAGAGTTAAAAGAGCTTGGTTTAAAATTAAAGGCTGTGTTTGCGCAAGCTAATGTAGAAAATATGGCGGATTATGATGCAGCTTATCAAGAGTCTTTAGATCAAGCTAAAATTAAAGCTCAATATGATGCTCTTGAAAAAAGTTTGCATGATGATTTAGATGAATTAAAACAAGAAGCCAAAGAACCAGGCAAGGTTTTAGCACAACTTCAAAGTCTGGCTGCCCAATCTTCTGATGTAACTGAAGAAATTGATGAATTACAGCAGCAGGTGGCTAAATTGCAGGTTCAATTGGACAATTTGGCTGATTCTACTGCAGTTTTTGAGGCAAAGCAGGAGCTAGCCAATACCGAAACTAATTTCGTTAACAGCAGTCAAGAGTATCTGGCTAATTTGCTAGCTTCTAAGTGGATTAGCCGTTCACTCGATTTAGCTTCCAATGAGCGTTTCCCTAAGATGTTGAATGCCGCTAAGGAATATTTTGCTTTGCTTACTGGTGGTCGCTACGTAAATATCGTTTTAGATAAAAAGCTAACGGTTATGCGTAAAGATGGTAAGAAGCGTGAAGTGAAATACTTGTCTCGTGGGACAGCCGAACAGCTTTACTTTGCATTGAAATTAGCATTTATTGAACAAATCAAAGATAAGATTAATTTACCAATTTTAATTGATGATTCATTTGTTAATTTTGATGATCGTCGAATCAGCTATATTAAGAAATTACTTGAAAAGATTAGTGAAAATAATCAAGTATTGATTTTTACTGCTCAAGAAAAATTGGTTGATCAATTAGAAATTACGCCTTTAACTTTTACGAAAGGAACTCAAGATGCTTAAACGATTGTTAGATTATAACGATGGCGAAGAAATGGATATTGTGGTCTTAATTAAGAATTCACAATTGCGTAATAATAAGAAAAATAATCTTTATTTAGCTATGCAATTTGGCGATGGCTCAGGTGAAATCCGTGGCAATTATTGGGATGCTAATAATCAGGATGCAGCGACCTTTAGTACTGGTACGATCGTTGAGTTAAATGGTAAAAGAGAAGAGTATCAAGGGCGACCACAGATTCGAATTTATAGTTTGCGTGTTGTAGGTCCACAAGAAGGATATGAGCTTGATCAGTTTATTAAATCTGCTCCTGAACCAATTAATGAAATGGAGCAGGAGATTAACAATTTTGTGGCTCAGATTCAAAATAAGACTTGGAAGACAATCGTAGAATATTTGCTTAAAAAATGGGGTAAAAGATTCTATGATTATCCAGCGGGCAAAAGTAATCACCATGCGGTTCGAGGCGGATTAGCATTTCACACATTATCGATGTTAAAGGATGCTAAAGGTTTGGCTGATAATTATGAGCAAGTTAATCGGTCTTTGCTTTACGCAGGATGTATTTTACATGATATGGGCAAAGTTTTAGAGCTTACAGGACCTGCTGCAACACAGTACACGGCTGAAGGAAATCTAGTTGGTCATTTAGTATTAATAGATGAACAAATTATGCTTGCAGCTAATGAATTAAACTTTGATCTTGAATCAGAAGATTTGCTTTTGCTTAGACATATGGTCTTATCGCATCATGGTAAATTTGAATATGGGTCACCTAAGTTGCCAGCCTTGCTTGAAGCTGAATTGCTTCACCGCATTGATGATTTAGATGCGACTGTGTATGCTGTAACGAATGCTTTGCAGCATACGCCTAAGGGGCAGTTTACAGAACCATTGCTTAGCCAAGATGGTAAGAGGTATTATCACCCTAAGCATGATCCAGCACTGGAAAAGGCACGACATTTAGAATAGAGAAAAGCAGTACAAATTATCGTTTGTACTGCTTTTTTAGTAATTATTTTTTGTGAATTATATTTATAAAATTACGCCATTTACTACCTTTAACCTGATAACTTTGGACGGGTTGAGTAACTTCTACGCAGCCTAAATATTTACCATTATCATCATGAAGGCTATAAAAAGAAATATTTAATGGCTGTCCGTTTTTGTGAATATTGATTGAAATTGAATTACGCTCACCCTCGTGCATTTGTTTTAAAACTGCTTTAACTCGTCCTTGTGAGTGACCGGGATGCACTTCGAAGACAGTTTTACCAATATCTTTCTCGGTTCTAGGAAAGATGCGATGCTCATTCATTGATGACCATACGACGATATCATTTTCATCAAGAACATCAAATTCTTGTGGAATGGTAGTAAAAATTGCGTTTAATTCGGAAAGTGATAAGTGACCACCTTTTAACTTGATTTCATTCATAATTAAAGCTTCTTTCTATACTTTAATTGTAGCATTAAAGCGGTTACTTACGCTGTTATTAAAAGGATAGATAATTAAGAGTAAAGAAAAAATCCAACTCTCAAGCGAGAATTGGATTTTTTAATTTAGTAAAATTTATTACTTAGTAGCACCAGTTGAAACGTAAGCTGATAATACATCCTTCAAGTCGTTATCCTTGATAGAAACGTCTGCCTTCTTCAATACAGTAGCAATAACGTCCTTCATAACAGCTTGATCTTGAGCCATTGATGCGTAAATTTCATCATCGATAGCCTTCTTGTGATCAGCAAACTTACCCTTAGCTGGGTGACTAATCATCTTGATTACGTGGTAACCAGATTGTGACTTAACTGGACTTTCAGTAACTTCACCAGTCTTAAGCTTGAATGCGGCAGTCTTGAATGCACTGTCTAAAGTGTTATCAGTTGAATCAAATGCAGGAAGCTTACCGGCTTTATTCTTAGTAGCAGTATCAAGTGAGTACTTCTTAGCTAAACTCTTGAAGCTCTTACCATCCTTCAATTGCTTGATAATGTCTTCAGCAGTTGACTTCTTAGCAACTAAAATGTGTTGAACAGTTACCTTAGGTTGGTAATTCTTCCAAGCTTCTTGTTCTTGCTTTTTAGAAATCTTCTTAATGTGCTTCAAAGCTGCTTCAGAAAGCAAGTTAGTCTTCAAGTTTTGCTTAAATGTTGAAGCGGTCATACCATTTTGTTGTAAAACAGCACTAAATTGTGAACCGTATTGCTTCTTGTAGTTGTTGTATTGCTTGTCAACTTTCTTTGATGAAACGTATTTGCCGTATTGTTGTTCCAAAGCACGGTTAATAATCATGTTAGCCAAAGCTGACTTACCAGCTTGAGACTTCTTCATTTCATCGTAGTATTGTTGTTGAGTGATCTTACCACCCTTGTATGAAGCAACAGTAGCATTGTTGCCGCTATTTGAGCAGGCAGCAGTAGATAAAGCAACACCAGCTACAGCAACAACTGCAGCAACTTTTTTCATATAACTCTTCATATAAATAAATCTCCACATCCTTAATTAAGTAACTGTCAACTAATATACCATAAAATTAGTTGTTTCGTTTTCAAATAAGCAATATTCATAAAAAAATCAAATTTTCTTTAATATTTCTTATTTAACGATATTATTTTCACCAAAATCTTGATTTAATTGATCACTTTTTTGTTTGATTTTATCAACAGTTGGTTCAATATGTCTTGAATATTTTTCAATATTATCACTGATATCACTAATAGTTCGTTCAGCTTGAGGCATTTGATCATTTAAATCTTGACTAGCTTTTTTGGCTTTTTGTAAAGCTTGATTAAAGCGGCTAGTTTCATGCTTAAATGCATCAAATTCATCTTTGAGTGGTTTGCCGGGACGATTGCCTTCGCTATCTTTCATGCAAGAAAAAACGGTTCCAGCTGCTGCACCCAAAATAGTACCTAAAAGAAAATGTTTCATTATTTCTCCTTAAAATTGAGCTTTAATCTTATCAGCTACTTCATTGTATTTTGCTTCATCGTATTGATCGGCGTTGTTACGAGTCATGAGCTTCAAGCCATCGCCTTCAAAACGAGGAATGAAGTGAATATGTGAGTGCATTACTACTTGGTTAGCTGACTTACCGTTGTTAGTGGTAATGTTCATACCAGTAACGTTAGGAAATGCCTTTTTGATTGCATTAGCAATTTCAGGAATGTATTGCAAATATCTTTGGGCATCTTCCTTAGTGTAGTCAAATAAGTTAGTGATGTGCTTCTTAGGGATCATCAAAGTGTGGCCTGGGTTAACTTGAGAAATGTCTAAGAAAGCTTTAACGTCGTCGTTTTCAAAGACAGTGTAACTTGGAACTTCACCGCGGATAATTTTGCAGAATAAACAATCGTCAACTAAATTTTTATTTTCCATATAATTACCTCTTATTTGTTAGACTTTAGTTTCTACTAATATCCATGATATTATAAAATATGATAGTTTACTAAGGAAAGAAACGAAAAAATGACATTAAAAATTGAACACTTAACTGGGGGCTATACTGGTGTCCCAGTTATTAAAGATATTAATTTGGAGATTAAGCCAGGAGAAGCACTGGGCTTAATTGGTTTAAACGGTGCGGGTAAGTCGACTACGATTAAGCACATTTTAGGTTTGCTTAGACCACAGAAGGGTAAGATTTTACTCAATGACGTGAATTTGACGATGCAACCAACCAAATTTAAGCGGCAAGTTGCTTATATTCCTGAAACACCGGTTTTGTATCCAGAATTAACGTTAAAGGAACATTTGGAATTAACCATGCTTAGTTATGGCCTTGATGCAAGTAAGTCATGGGATCGAGCACATGAATTGCTTAAAATGTTTAGATTAGATGATAAGCTTGATTGGTTACCAATTCACTTCTCTAAAGGGATGCGACAAAAGGTAATGATCGTGTCAGCCTTTTTAGCAGATACAAGCTTGCTCGTTATTGATGAACCATTTACTGGGCTTGATCCACTTGCGGTAGCCAATTTGATAGATTTAATTAAGCAGTCAATTGCTAACGGCAAGATGGTGCTGATGACTACTCACGTATTAGCTGATGCGCAACAAGCAATTTCTAATTATGCTGTTTTAAATCGCGGAACAATTGAAGTGATTGGCAATTTGCAAGAAATTCGTCAGCACTATGGTTTAAGGCCTGATGATCCATTTGATAAACTCTATTTAGCTTTGAATAGAGAGGATAATGGCAATGCGTGATTTAGCGAAAAAAAGGTTAAACGAAAACCTTAAGCAATCAGTTAAGTATTTAACACTGGTTTTCAATGACTTCTTTATTTTGGCTTTGATCTTTTTATTCGGGGCTTTGATGTTCTGGTATGCACAAGCCATGAAAGTGATCCCCAATAACTTATGGTTTTACAAGCCATTAGTGGGCTTTTTATTGTGGCTACCGCTATTAACGGGGCATTTGGTTACTTTGTTAAAAGATGCTGATATGCAGTTTTTGTTCACTCAAGATGAGCAGATGGATGAATATCTCAAACCAATGATCAAGTATAGCTTGGTTTTGCCAACAATCTTGATTGTACTCTTAGGGGGAATTTTATTTCCATTTGCTACGATTAAGGCAGGAATTCCAGTCTGGTCATATGCTTTAATTTTAATTGGGACGATTCTCTTAAAGGCAGTCATGATATTAATTGAAAAAGAGAATTTGTATTTTTACTACAATTTTCCTAATTGGGTTAGCTTATTAATTACCTTGGTGGTTTTATTAATTGGTAGCCTTGGTTCTTATGTATA
Organism: Lactobacillus sp. UMNPBX17; assembly: GCF_002553735.1. Taxonomy (NCBI): domain Bacteria; kingdom Bacillati; phylum Bacillota; class Bacilli; order Lactobacillales; family Lactobacillaceae; genus Lactobacillus; species Lactobacillus sp. UMNPBX17. The sequence goes on along the minus strand of NZ_PCYT01000002.1, from coordinate 49,306 downwards.
TCCGATTGAAGTCATTGTTTTAATGATGATGGGTCACTTAGGTACAAAAAAAGATAAGGGAGTTTTTAACTGGCGTTATGCTGTTGAAAGTGAAAAGGCAAGAAAAGACCGTGTCTACAGCATCTTCAGCATGTTCACCGATGTTGAAGAAAAACAAGTGACGATTAAACGTAGAAAATATCTTGATTTTCTTTTACCTAAGGCAATTGCTAAAGAAAATCCTAACTTATTCTTGTACCGGAGATCACTGCTTAGAAATCCAGAATACTTGAATTTATTAGTTAGAATGACAGTTTTTGCCATTTTGATTTCCTGGCTAGTACAAGATTGGCGCTGGGCACTTGGTTTGTCCTGCTTAGTTATTTTCTTGACCGTTTACCAATTATTGCCAATGGCAACCGAATTTGATTCAAACATCATGTATCGTGTTTATCCCATTGTGCGTGATAATCGCGGGAAAGACTTAGTCAAAGTCTTAAACTTAGGACTTTTGATTCAATGGTTATTAGTCAGCGTATTCTGGTTGATATTATTGCCAATTGATTCTCATCTTTGGATTAGTATTGTGGTATTGTTTGTCTTCACGATGATTATCAATTATGGTTATTTGCCAGTTAGAGTTAAACAACAAAAAATAAAGAGATAGGAATTGAAAGAATGAGATTAAGAAATAAACCTTGGGCTGTAAAGCTCGTTAATGAACATCCTGAAAGTGTTTTGCAAAATCCTGACCCTGACAAGAAGATTGATTGGGCAGCACGTTTTGGTAATGACAATCCGATTGAAATTGAAGTAGGTTCTGGTAAAGGACATTTTATTACTACATTAGCTGAAAATAATCCCGATAAAAATTATGTAGCACTTGAACTTCAAACTACTGCAGCTGGGATTATTTTGAGAACTAAGCTTGAAAAGGGTCTAGATAACTTACAAATTTTGCGTGGGGATGCGGCTGATATTAACTGTTTCTTCCCTGAAAACAGCACAAATGTCATTTACTTAAACTTTAGTGATCCATGGCCAAAGACCCGCCACGAGAAGCGTAGATTGACTTATAAGAGCTTTTTAGCTAAATATCAACAAGTCTTAACTAATGACGGTCATATCGAATTTAAGACAGATAATTCTGGTTTGTTTGCTTATTCTGTGCAAAGTATGAATAATTTTGGGATGCACTTTGATTTCGTTTCAGTGGACTTACATCACGAAAAGCCCGAAATCGTGGAGAAGAATATTGAAACTGAATACGAGCATAAATTTGCTGCTAAAGGCAATCCAATTTATGCATTGCATGCAAGTTTTGAAGCATAGCACTTGTAAAATGAATTTTTAATCATTAAAATACTTATAAATAGTAAGCTGATAATGAGGGATAAAATTATGGAAAAGATTAAAGAATTAACAGAAGATCAATTAACAGAAATCACGAAGTCAGGCCGCGTTGTATTGGAATTTTCTGCAAACTGGTGCCCTGATTGCCGTTTCTTAGATCCATTCTTGCCAGAAATTGAAAAAGATTTCTCAGATGCTAAGTTTTACCAAATTGACCGTGATGGCTCAATGGATGTTGCAAAAAAATTAATGATTATGGGAATTCCTTCATTTGTTGTCTACCAAGATGGCAAAGAAATTGGTAGACTAGTAAATAAGGACCGTAAAACTAAAGATGAAGTAGAAAACTTTTTACGATCACTTGATTAAAAGGAGAAAATAGAGAAGCATGATTACTAGTACTAATAAAGAAGCTTATCCTAATACTTTGATCGTGATTATGGGTCATGATGAAGGCCGTAGTTCATTTGAAGAAAAAGAAGATGTTACTCGCGTAACTAACGATGAAGGCAAGACTATTGGTTTTAACTTTTTCAATGTTGATAAGTTAATCGACTTTGACAAGTTGCCAAATGGTCCAGTTAAGCTTTCAGATGATGAACTTGCAGCATTAAATAAGAAGCTTGCTGAAGTTGGTTTTGATGATAAGTTAGCTTATGGCAAGCCAACTCTTGTTTACGGCTACGTTAAGACCTGTGAAAAGCACCCAGATTCAGATCACCTTCACGTAACTACTGTTGAAGTAGGTGACGGTGAAGAACACCAAATCGTTTGTGGTGCTCCTAACATTGCACAAGGCCAAAAGGTTGTTGTTGCTCTTCCAGGTACTTTAATGCCAAATGGTGAACAAATTTGGCCAGGCGCTCTTCGCGGTGTTGATTCATACGGTATGATTTGTTCAGCTCGTGAATTAGGACTTCCACACGCACCACAAAAGCGTGGTATTATGGTTGTTCCTGACAACTTTGAAGTTGGTGCAGAATTTGAACCAACTAAGTGCGACGAATTGATCGCTAGTGGTGAAATCACTTTATAATTTGAATTTAGTATATAAAAAAGATTGCAACACCTGAATGGTTTTGCAATCTTTTTTTGATTTAATTTAGTATAATATATACTCAAAGGATGTGATTTTATGTCAGATACTGAACAAATTATTCGCTCAATTAATGCCGTTAGTCTAATTGATGTTGAGCATCGTTGTAATGATGCAAAAGATCAAAATGAATGGACATTATGGAATAGTATTTATAATTATATTCTGGCACAAAAACAGCAAAAACTTATTAGTCAAGGTGGACCGTATTAATGCCTATTTTGTATATTTTTGCTGGTGTGAATGGAGCGGGGAAATCCACATTAACTCAAAGTCAGTTTAATAAAGTCATACCATATGAAATAAATGCAGATGAAATAAGTCGTCGAAATGGTTGGGATTGGCAAGATAATTCTAAAAATTTAGCGGCAATGCGAATTGCCGCAAATGAATTAAAAGGACATATTAAACATCATGTAGGTTTATCATCAGCCGAACTGGCAATTGAGCGTGTTAAAATTCGAGTAGCAAACGGTGGTCACGGTGTTAGAAAAGAAATGATAAAGAAAAGATATGATAGATCCTTAAATACATTATACGAATTGATAAGAAAGTTTGATTCTGTAAGTATCTATGACAATTCAGGTGACTCATTAATTAGAATTTATCAGCGGATTGATAATAAGCATTTTATGACTTCTGAACTACCTAATTGGTCAAGAAAAATAATAGCACATGATAATTAATAAAAATATAAAGTAAAAAGTTGATAAACTAGTTTTGAAGCTAATTTATCAACTTTTTTGTTAGCTTAACCACCATTTGCCGTCTGGAGCTAGAGTGTACAAGCCAAGTTCTTTTGAAATCAATTTATTGCTTAAATTTTTGCTACAGGTGTAGTAAACGTATTTAACAAAATCACCATTGTCATTGTACTGCTCTTCATAATCACTGAAATACATTTGATGATTCTTCATAAATAGAGGCAGTTGACTTTCAGTACAAGTTAGGGTGAATTTTTCAGGGAAAACACCTTTGACTACGGATTTTTCTGTTTCTGAGTTCTGATCAGTATTGCTGATTAATTGTACTTGATTATCAGAACGTATTAGATATAGATCATTTAAATTTACCGCATTTAATGAGCAGGTAAAAATAATTTCTGCTTCTTGTTCAGGATAGTATTTAAAAATATGTAATTCGTTTGCTTCAATGTTTACTTGAGTAAAATAGAAAAATCCATCATTGAAAATTGCTTCACCGTAACAAATATTAGGCTTAGCTGAAAATGGTGAAAGAGTTTTGCCAGTCTTTTGATCAAAAAAGATCAGACGATTACCAGGATAGATTCTATTTTTCCAATAACTCTTACGTAGATCTTCAAAATTAGTATAATCAGAAATTGTTACCCAATACCGATCTTGACCATTTAACGGGTGCTGTTCTCCCCAATAAGGCAAGATGAAACTATCATTAACTTTTTGCCATAGACCATTAGATAGCAAGATGATATTTCCTTGCATGTTGTTGAGAACATGATCATTAAAATCTTTGATGATTATCCGATCAGGAATGTGTTCGTATTCGTTATCTGAATAAAAGTCACTATTTTGTTCAAAGTAAAGCTTGTTATCATCGATGAAAAGCAGGCTTTGATCGGGTTCATTAACTACGGAAAATTTTTGCGGATAGTAGAAGTCAATGGCATCATTAAAAGAAGCAATCCAGACATGTGCTCGATCATTAACTAGCGATAAATTAAGAGTATGTAAACCAGTAAGTGGCATTTGATGAATAATTTCAGGTTTTTGACTAGGAAGATATTTGAATAAGGTTAGTTGATCTTGATCAAGTTGGGCATGTAAAAAATAGAAATAACCATTTTGGTAGATAACGCTAAAGAAGAATTGGTTTTCTTTACGTGACATCGGTTCAAATTTTTGTCCAGTTTGAAAATTGAAGAAGACCAATTGATTACCTGGAAAAGGATTATCTTGCCAGTATTTGTCAGTAGTTAAATCATAAATATCGATTGTGCTATCTTGGCAGTCAACGCCGTAGCGTGATTGACCTTGGACGATTGTTAAGTCATTGCCAGTTACGGGAGAAAATTTATCAAATTTCATATTGGGTACCTTTCTGTAATTTTTCAAAATTATATCATACAAAAATGGTAAAATAGTTAACGAATAAAAACGTTAAAAATTCGAGGGTAAATAAATGTTAGACAAGAATAAGCAAATTTGGTTCATTGGTATTAAGGGTACAGGTATGGCATCCCTTGCCTTGCTTTTACATGACTTAGGCTACAACGTAGCAGGTAGTGATATCGAAAAATATACTTTCACTCAAGTGCCACTTGAAAAAGTAGGAATTGATGTTAAGAACTTTGATCCAAGCAACATCAAGAGTAACGATGAACAAGTAATCGTTAAGGGTAACGCCTTCAAGGAAGATAACCCAGAAGTTAAGGCATGTCTTGATAAGGGCGTTAAGTGGCAAAGCTACCCAGATACTGTTGAAGAAATCGTTCAAATGCATACTTCAATTGGTATTTCAGGTACTCACGGCAAGACTTCAACCACTAGTCTTTTGTCACACGTTTTAGGTGAAGTTGCACCAACTACTTACTTAATTGGTGACGGTCGTGGTAAGGGTGTTCCAGACTCACGCTTCTTCGTTTACGAAGCTGATGAATACCGTCGTCACTTCTTGGCATATCACCCAGATTACCAAATTATGACTAATATCGACTTTGATCACCCAGATTACTTCAAGGATCAAGACGATTACACCAGCGCATTCCAATCAGCAGCTGATCAAACTAAGAAGGCATTGTTTGTATGGGGCGATGACAAGCGTCTTCAAAGCCTTAAGACTGAAATTCCTAAATACACTTACGGCTTTAAAGATACTGATGACTTCCAAGCCGTTGACATTAAGAAGTCAACTACTGGTTCTAAGTTCCATGTTTTAGCACATGGCAAGGATCTTGGCGAATTTGAAATTCACTTGTTTGGTGACCACAGCATTTTGAACTCAACTGCTGTTATTGCGGTTGCCTACACTGAAAAGGTACCAATGGATGACATTCGTGATGGTCTTCTTACCTTTAAGGGTGCTAAGCGTAGATTTAGTGAAAAAGACTTTGGCGACATTGCAGTTATTGATGACTATGCTCACCACCCAACTGAAATGCGTGCAACTATCCAAGCTGCCCGTCAAAAGTTCCCAGACAAGAAGTTGGTTGTCGTCTTCCAACCACACACTTTCTCAAGAACTAAGAAGTATCAAAAAGACTTCGAAGAAATTTTACGTGGCGTAGACAAGGCTTATGTAACTCCAATTTATGCTTCAGCTCGTGAAGCTAATGGTGATATTTCAAGCGAAGACTTAGTTAAAAATATTCCAGGTTCTGAAGTAATTGATTTGGATAATATTGCTGATTTAACTAAGAATAAGAATTCTGTCATCGTATTTATGGGTGCCGGCGATATTCCTAAGTATGAAGACGCTTTTGAAAAATTGCTTTAATTGAAAGATAAGCATGAAAAAAACTGTTCTCAATAAGAGAGCAGTTTTTATTTTGGCTAATCTTTGATTTTATCCTTGAGATCCAGGCTCTTTTCATAAATAAAGTAACCGATGATGCAGGTGATGATATCACTGGCTGCTTGAGCCCAAACGATACCGTGGTAGCCAAATGTGACTTTTAGAATTTCTAATGCGATAAAGTAGACAACGCCTTGACGAGTAATTGCCATGATGAAGGCAGCCCAAGCATTACCTACTGATTGGAAGACGGTAGTGTAAACTAAAATGATACCAACAATTGGTGTGGTAATAATAGTGGCAATTAACATATAACTACCAGCGTTGACGATATCTGGTTGATTCATAAATAGAGCGGTGACTGGACGAGCAAATAAAATTAATAATCCACCTGAAACTACAGCGTAGACAACTTGCACAAGAATATCGAAGTTTAAAATTTTCTTTAGTCGTTTCCAGTTTTTAGCACCATAGTTGTAACCAATTAAAGGTTGTGAACCAAAGGAAAAGCCGACGATTACCAGGATAACGATACTATAAATTTTTTGGGTAATGCCCATTGCGGCGATTTTGTTTGCGCCATACAGGGCCAAAGATGAGTTGAGCAGTGCCATACCGAAACTTTGTGCAAAGTTGGTGATTGAACCAGGGATGCCGATTGCTACGATATCTTTGATTGTTTTGCCGCTAATTTTGCTATATTTTAGCTTTAATTTGATGTAGTCAGTTTTGTATAAAACGTAGTAAATGAGAATAGCATCAGTGACTAGATAACCTGTAACGTTGGCAATCCCAACACCGATTGCACCCATTTTGAAAACAAACAAGAAAATAGGATCAAGGATGATAGCTAAAATGGTTCCCGTCATTGTAGCAACCATTGCTTGGGTAGCTAAGCCTTCTGTTCTGATTAAGTTCTGCGGAATGATTGAGAAGATAATTGGCGCAGCGCCAATTGATATTACACGATAAAAATCGGCAGCATCTTGATAGGTGGCAGCTTTTGCTCCTAAAAGATGAAGGATCGGATTTTCAAAAACTAGTAAAATGGCTGTTAGTATTAAACCAGTAACAAGTCCACCGATCATACAAAAACTGCTTACACGTTTACTTAATTGATAATTTCTTTCACCGAATAGCCGTGAAATTAGTGAAGATCCACCGAGCCCAAAAATGTCAGAAACAGCGATTAAAAAGGTAAAGAGCGGGGTACCGATCGTGATTCCTGCTACCAAGTTTGTATCACCAGTTTTGGCAACAAACATTGTGTCTGCCAGGTTGTAGATCATGGTAGTGATCATCCCTAGAACAACTGGCAATGCTAGCTTAAAGTAGACCTTTTTGATCGGGGCTTTAGCAAATAATTCATCCATAAATTTTCTCCTACATTGAAAAAAGCGACCTAGAAAGATACTTTGAGGAAAACCTCACGATTCTAGGTCGCCATATATTATCTTTAATTTAATTTTAGCATATTATCTTAATTAGCAAGGTGATTATCTAAATTGAAGTTGCCTTGGAATTCATCTGTGGTGCTTTCTTGATCCATACCATATTCAGCATCGTCGCCCCAGTAAATGTATTGTGCATTTTTGCCCTTGGTACCGGCAATTCTGAAGTAAAGTGCAGCGCTGTCGCCTTTACCAGTGGTCTTGGTGGCATCTACCTTAACTTTTTGACCAATCTTGAGCAACTTGCTGGTTGACTTAAGATTATTATTCAAAACATGGATTTTGTTTAAAATAGTGGCGGTAGTAGTACCAGAAGCTAGGTAAAGGGTGTTGCCGTTGACAAAGCCAACATTTGAAGCATAGATATAAGCGCCATTACCTAAGGCATAGAATGGCTTGCCCTTGATAGTGGTTGTGTTCAAACTTCTCTTTTTAGATCCGCTAAGATTTGAGAAGTAGTAAAATACGTCATTCTTAGTTGTGGCGTGGGTTTTAGCTGGCGTTTTAACTAGCATATATTTAGGAATAAGCGACATACCGTTGAAAGTAGTGCGGTGACCGTTTTTATCATAAATGCGAGAGTTGGAACTTAAGATTAAAACATTTTGTCCATCCATTGAGCTAACATTCAAAGATTTGATGTAGCGTTTTTTACCGATGTTAACGTAAGAAGCGGTAGTGTAGTGGTAGTTCTTAGAAGTTTTTGCATCTACTTTTTTACCTTGGATCAGGATAGGCTTGCCATAATATTTAAAACTTGAGCCTGATTTAACCGTTGAAGCAACAGTCATCTTCTTGCCATTGACTTTTTGGGTAGTGGTAGTGGCATTGCCTTTGCTGTTGAAGACTTGAACTGTGCCGTTAAAGGATTTCTTGAGAGTAACTTTACCTTTTTGTGATTGCATAGCTGCTTGAACTGTGTGAACAGGTTGATTGATAATAGCAGCTGCTGGTGTAACACTGATTAATAAAGCTGCTGCGATAGTTGCTAATTTTTTAGTAGTCATATTTTGTTTCCTTTGTAATAATCCATTAAGTTGATTTTAGCACTTATGAGACTATAAAAATAACCTCGAAACTCAAACGTTTTCGGGGTTATTTGATTTCATTCACTTAAGTACTTAGGATCAATAAATTTATTGATCACGTTGTTAACTTTCTTTGAATTATCATACTTGCGGATAATGTTCAAGAAGTCTTCCGTGGTTGCTTGCTTCAAGTAGTAAGTTTGGTAGTAATCGTGTAAAGCATCAAAAAACTTATTTTCACCCATGGCTACTTTTAAAACAGCAGGGAAATCCATACCAAGTTCGTAAGCCATGTCTTCAGTATCAACACCTTTTGGTGGATTATTAACAGGGTAGTTGATGTAGCTGGCCTTTTGATTCTTATTAATGAATTGGGTAGCATTTTCTTTTAAGATCTTGTTAGCACGCTTGACGTTCTTACGAGTGTAGAACTTGCTGTGCATCAGTTTAGCACAGTAGGACTTACTCTTAGTGTAGGTCAAATCGTAAACGCCATTTTCAAGGAGGTTGGTAAGACCTTCGTCAAGCCAAGGTTCCATGTATTCGTCGCTGCCGACAGTGCCGTAGAACCATTGGTGACCAACTTCGTGAGAAACATCTTCAGTTAATTCATTATATCTATCAAGTGGGTGCTTCTTTTGTAAAAAGTCACTAGCGTCGATCATAATCAAACCAGGATATTCCATCCCACCGGTATCTTTACCAAGCAAGCCTTCAGTAATATCGATTTCTTTGTAAGGATATTTACCGATCTTCTTGGTAAAAATGTGGAAACTGTCTTGAGCAGTCATTAAAGCTAGCTTGTTGTATTGCTTGCTGTTTTTGCTTGCAAGGTAGTAGTCGTTGATTCTTACGCCGTTTGCATAAGCGTGATCAACCTTGAACTTGTTGGAAGCTGCGATGCCGACTTCACGCATGTTGTTGGCAACAATTGTGGTTTTACCATTCTTAGTGGTATTTTGACCAGAAGCTGCAACCTTGTAGCTCTTAGGTGCAAAGAAACTAACGTGGAAGTTGCTTACAGCACTGTTGTGGTTTTCACCAGCATCGTAGTATGGGTGATAATTCCACTTACCGTTGCGATAATCGCTTAAGTATGGGAAACAGAATGACAGGTTATAAACCTTACCGCCGTTGATATATTGGTAGCCAAAACGATCTTGTCTCTTAGGTACACCGGTAACTACGTTGACAGTTAAATCAGTAGATTCACCTGTATTTAGACTTTTGTTAACAAATAAATTGCTCTTGTCTTTACCGGTAGTGTAAGAAAGCTTTTGACCATCTGATGAAATGCTTTTAACTGAAGTTGTCGCATTTCTTGTAGCCTCAAAATTCTTATGGTCGTATTTCAACACGCCGCTAGCAATATTTCTAACCAATAAATTTCTAACAGGTTCATTGCCGTTATTAACAACGTGCATGGTAACTTTTTATGTTAATTGATTCTTGCGAGTGTTCAACTTCACGGTCATGTTGTAATTTGTTGCCTTGATCGTAGGATCAGCCGCAGCTTGAACTTTTGAGTTGAAGCTAAATAATGCCGCAATGGTTACTGCACTCGACAATAAAAGTGTTGTTCTTCTTTTCATAATTTTCCCTCCAAGAAAAATTTGCTCTAATTATTGGAAGTTATCGGCATAAAGTCAATCTATTTTTTGATGATAGGATATAATTTATGTATAAGTGAAAATGAATAGATATAAAGAAAGAAGATAAATAAGAATGGTTAAAAGTATTACACCTCATTTGGTTTATCGCTTGAATGGGATGCACCATGTTGTAGCACAAGTTGGTGTAGTAAATGGTGATCATGTTTTTGCCTTGCAACTTCTTCACAGTGCACATGATGTGTTGGTTTATAGAAAACATGAAGGTTTAACCAAGAACATCGATTATACTGATCCACACTTAGTAATGATGGGCTTTGGCCACACGCAAACCTGGGTAGCAGCTAATGACAAGGATGAATATTTCGTAGGTGCTAAACCAAATTCAGGCAACTGGACTACTCAAATTGCACGAGTAAAGTACCCAAGACTTTTACCAGAAAGATATACTTCAAATACACAACTTCCACGTTTGTCACACTTGAATCACGTAACCGACGTTCCTTATGATGGTCATGATCACTTGCACAGAGTAGAAGCTTCAGTTTCACCAAATGTCAAGTACTTCATGATTGCTTCAATTTGGGATGATGGTTCAGGTCACTTTGGTTTGTTTGACTTAAATGAAGTAAACCAAAAGTTGAATGAAAATGGCACTAAGAACACGCCAATCACTGATTTACATTGCTTGAGTGCTTTCCACATCGACCACTTCGATAATCCAAGTGTTGCTCCAGATGAAGAAATGCTACAAATGATTGATTCAGTTCAAGGCTATGCTATTGATGATGACAAGAATATCTATATTTCTAACCAATTGTCACCAAAGATTAACCATGAAACTGGTGAAGTAACTACTTGGTCACGTAAGATTGTTAAGTTCCCATGGGGTGAAACAAACAGTGATAACTGGCAAGTAGCTATGGTTGATGGTATTGATTTACCAGATCGTTACAGTGAAATGGAAAGTATCCATGTTAATGCCGCAAATGATATTTACTTAACTGTGGCTTACCACCAAAAGTACATTAAGGGTGGAGAATATAAGTTAAGAACTTTGGAAAACCAAATTTTCCATATTACTGATTTGTAGAATAATAAAAATTTAACCAAGTAAAAAAGTGCTGATGTGTCTTTGCTTATGAAGACTATCAGCACTTTTTATCAGTAATTCTTTCTTTACCAACAGCACGTTGTTCGGAAGTATTATAACCTAATTCTTCAATTTCTTGTCTTTTTTCTTTGTTATTGATTTGAGGAAGAATATCCCAAAAGCTAGACTTGTTTTTCTTAATCTTTGAATTTCTGTTAGTTTTCATTGTTGTTTCCTTCATTTTCACTTTCTACAAATATAAGTATACTCTGAAAACCAAATCTATTTTTAGCTATTAAGATCGATTAATTCAAAATGAAATATTTTGCAAAAATATATGCAATTTATATGCAAATGATATATAATAGTATCAAATTCAGAAAGGAGTAAAAATTATGGCAGAAAAAACAACAGGACTTTATGTCAGAATGAATCCAGAAAAGAAGGAAAAGGCAGAAGCTATTCTGAAAAAGCTGGGGTTAAATTCAGCTACGGCAATTAACATGTTCTATGATCAGATTATTCTTCATAATGGTATTCCTTTCAGAGTAGAGATTCCGAATGCATGGGATAATTTAGATCAAATGAATAAGTATGAATACGCCAAACTGCTTGACGAGCGCCTGAACACATTGACCGGAAGGGAAGATTTGCTTGGAGATGTCGCCAAGAGGCTTGATGCGGAAAAGAATGAAAAGAAAGACAACTAAGTTTTGAGGTAAAAATTATGATGGTAAGAATTATTATTGGCATTATTGTTGCTTTAGTTATTATGTATGTTTGTTTTGGTTTTAGAATCGTTCCACAAAATAATGAAGGTCTGGTTGAAACCTTGGGTAAGTATTCTAAGACAGTAAAAGCTGGATTTATCTTTGTCTGGCCACTTTTCCAAAGAATTCGCAAAGTTCCATTAGCACTTCAACCACTTGAAATTTCTAAGTACTCAATCATTACCAAAGATAACGCTGAAATTTCTACTAGTTTAACTTTGAACTACTTGGTCACTGATTCATACCGTTACTTCTACAACAACACCGACTCAGTTGAATCAATGGTGCAATTAATCCGTGGTCACTTGCGTGACATTATTGGTCGTATGGATTTGAACGCAGCCCTTGGCTCAACTAAGGAAATTAACGATCAACTTTTCACTGCAACTGGTGACTTGACTGATATCTACGGTATCAAGGTCGTTCGTGTCAACGTTGATGAACTTTTACCAAGTGCTGAAATTCAACGTGCCATGGACAAACAACTTACTGCCGACCGTGAAAAGACTGCTGCAATTGCTAAGGCCGAAGGTGAAGCTCGTACCATTGAAATGACCACCAAGGCTAAGAACGATGCTTTGGTTGCTACTGCTAAGGCCAACGCTGAGGCAGTTAAGACGCAAGCTGATGCCGACGCTTACCGTGTACAAAAGATGCAAGAAGCCTTGTCAAAGGCTGGCGAAGGTTACTTCAGAAACCAAAGTTTAGACAGCTTCAACCAATTAGCTCAAGGTCCTAACAACTTAATCGTGGTTGGCAAGGATGAAATGACTGACTTGGGTAAGGTTCCCGTTTTGAAAAAGGTGTGGGATGCAAGCGACGATAAGAAAGATGAATAAAAATTAGCTCAATTCTAAAATGAGGATTGAGCTTTTTTATACTTTTAACGTATACCAGCATCAACATTAAGTAATTTTCACACTCTCTTGCTCGCCTTATACTTGTAGTAACAATTGAGAACAAGAGGGGAAGAAAATTATGTTTGGTCGTACTTATTCAGATTTAGGTTCAGTTGTTGGATAAATTAATGGTGAAGATATTCGCGCAAATCAATTAGAAAGACGTGGCTATGATTGGGAGAATGGTTATGGCACTCCATCCGATGGTCAAGATACTAATCGTGATGGTCAACCAGTTAGAAAATTAACTAAAGATGCCAAAAGCATCATTATCTTTTGGTCGTGTTCCGGTTCAACTAAGCTGCTAGCAAGTAAAATTGCGCGTGAAACTGATGCTGATATTTTAGAAATTACTTTAAGAAATCCATACCCAGCTAACTATCGTAAAATGCTCAGTCGTGCTAACCGTGAAAGAATTCAGAATGATCCACCAGAGCTTGAGATGCAGTTACCTGATTTGAGTCAATATGACACAATTTACTTAGGCTATCAAACTTGGGCAATGACTTTGAGTCAGCCAATGAAGGCATTCCTACTTGAATATGGTGGCGAGTTTTCTAACAAGGAGATTGCACCATTCCTTTCTGAAGGTGGCTATGGTTCGGGTGATAGTACTGAATTGATCCGTGAGTTTATTGCACGTGATGGTGGTAAAAATAAAAAGGTCGATTGGACATTTGTTGGTCCAGAAAATGTCTTTGTGCTGGCATTACTGATAAATTTGAAAAGGCAGGACAAAAGATTTTCGGCCCTAACCAAAGAGCGGCACAATTAGAAGGCTCAAAAGATTATGCTTTGCGCTTCATGAGTAAATACAACATCCCAACGGCTCGCTATGAAACTTATGCCAGTGTTGAAACTTGTATTGCAGGTTTGAAGAACTTCGATTATCCAGTGGTGATCAAAGAAGATGGTTTAGCTGGTGGTAAAGGTGTAACCATTGCTCAGAACCAAGACGTCGCTGAAGAAACGATCAGAGAAATGTTTGCTGGTGGTCAAACTGCTGTCGTCCTTGAGGAATGCTTAGTTGGTCCTGAATACTCAATGTTCGTGGTTGTTTCTGAAGATCAGTTCACCATTTTGCCAATGGCGCAAGACCATAAGCGAGTTGGCGATGGCGACAAGGGTCCAAATACCGGCGGTATGGGATCATATTCTCCTTTGCCACAACTGAAAAAAGAAGATCGTCAAAGAATGATCGACGAGATCGTGAAGCCAACGATGAATGGATTGGTTCAAGGAAACTACCATTATTGCGGTATTTTGTACATCGGTTTAATGATGACGGAGAATGGTCCAAAGGTCATTGAATATAACGTTCGCTTGGGTGACCCTGAAACTCAAGTTGTCTTACCTCGAATTAAAAATGATTTTGCAGAAGTGATCGATGCAGCGGTAAATCATGAAAAGCTGCCTGAAATTGAAGAAAACAATAGCTCTATCTTAGGCGTGGTTGTCTGCAGCAAAGGCTATCCAACGCATCCGGCACCTAATGTGAAGATCGGTAAGTTGCCTGAAGGCACTAATACTTATATCGATTATGCCAATGTGAAAGGCGACTTGGATAATTTGATAGGTGATGGTGGTCGCTTATTCATGGTGATTTCGGAAGCCAACAATTTAGTCCAGGCGCAGGATAATGTGTACTCTTATTTGAGTAAGCTTGATTTGCCAGATTGCTTCTACCGCCATGATATTGGCAATCGCGCTTTGAGAGATTAGATGTTTGAAGAAAGTCCCGGTTGGGGCTTTTTTGTTTTAGGTGGATTTAGTATAATTAATACGAACGCTCGGTCGCAGTAATGGGATCGATGATATATTTTTCTCCACGTGGGTGGAGGTGATCCTGAAGCGACTTTTAATAGAAGAACGAGTAATTAGTGTTCTCCACGTAAGTGGAGGTTTTGAAGATAATTAAAAAGCTCTTAGTTGTGAAAACTAAGGGCTTTTTCAGTAGCAGGAATATTGAGTTGTAGCGCTTTTTCTACGATAATAGAACTAAAAGTGATTTTTGATGAATCAAATCCTAACTAAATGAGGTGAATGATATGGATCCTGAAAAAATGAATTTAACGGAGGAGGATATCAAGAACAGATATATTTCACCTGCTATTTTTGAAACAGCAGGTTGGAAGAAAAAAGATTCTTTGATGGAATATTACTACACGGATGGTCAAATCAATGTTGTAGATGATGTAGCCAAACGTGGAAATGGTAAGAAAGTAGACTACTTACTCTTATACAAGCCTAATTATCCAATCGCAGTGATTGAAGCCAAGGATAGAAAGAAGCATGCATTACCTAGTGCAGGTTTGCAACAAGGTATGGATTATGCTAGGGATTTACAAGTTCCATTTGCTTATTCTTCCAATGGGGATGCATTCGTTGAGCATGACATGTTAACAGGCAAAGAAAGAACTTTAGCTCTTGATGAATTTCCAACTAAAGAAGAGCTTTGGAAGAGATATGTCAAAGAAAAGAAACTATCTGACAAAGAAGTCAAAGCAATTAATGAGCCATATTATTCATCCAGAGATACATATTCACCTCGATATTACCAACAAAATGCTATTAACCGTGTAGTAGAAAAAATAGCCAATGGTGATCGTCGTGCCTTATTAGTCATGGCTACTGGTACGGGGAAAACTTACACTGCCTTTCAAATTGTCTATCGTTTGTTAAAAGCTGGGATTAAGCATAGAGTCCTTTATTTAGCTGACCGTAATATCCTTGTTGATCAGGCAAGAATAGGCGACTTTAATCCATTAAGTGACAAGATAACTAAAGTTCAAGATGGACATATGGATAGTTCATATCCAATTCAATTTGCTCTATATCAACAATTAGCAGGAAAAGATGAAGATGTTGGGCATGAACCATTTAGACAACTTAAGCCTGATTTCTTTGATTTAGTTGTAATCGATGAAGCACACCGTGGTTCTGCTAAAGCTGATAGTCAATGGCGTAAGATCTTGAATTACTTTGATGGACCTAATGTAACTCACTTAGGTATGACAGCTACGCCTAAGAATGATAAAGAAGCTTCAAATATTCAATACTTTGGTGATCCAGTTTATACATATTCACTTAAACAAGGTATTGAGGATGGTTTCCTGGCACCATACAAAGTTATCAGAGTTAATTTCAATGTGGATATTAACGGTTTTCGTCCAATTAAAGGTGAAAAAGATAAACATGGTCGTGAGTTTGATAAAAAGTTGTATACAACACGCGACTTTGATAAAAGCTTAGTCATAGATGAGCGTACCGAAATGGTGGCTAAATATGTAAGCAAATATATGAAGGACAACGATTGCCGATGGGATAAGACCATTGTCTTTTGCGAAGATATTGAACATGCTGAAAGAATGCGTCAGGCTTTTGTAAATGAAAATACTGATTTAGTTGCTGAAGACTCACGCTATGTTATGAGAATTACTGGTGATGATAACACAGGTAAAGCACAGTTAGATAATTTTGAAGATGTTGCAAGTAAGGTTCCTACAATAGTTACAACTTCTAAGTTGTTAACTACTGGTGTTAACGTAAAGACTTGTAAAACAATTGTGCTAGATTCAAACATTAATTCCATGACAGAATTTAAGCAGATCATCGGTCGTGGTACTCGATTAGATACAGATCATGGGAAGAGTTACTTCACTATTATTGATTTCCGTGGAGTATCAAGATTATTTGCTGATCCAGCATTTGATGGTGAACCAATTGAGATAATTGATGGTAATAAAGGCACAAGTTCTCACAAATCTCATCATTCTGGTGTATCAGATTCTGCTAAGCAAAAATATGAAGTAAATCGTAATGTAAAGGTTTCAAATGCTGAAACTCAATTCTTAGATGAACATGGTAACCTAATCACCACTTCTCTGGTTGACTACACTAAGAAGAATATTCTTGGTGAATATGCTACATTGGATAATTTCCTTCAAGCTTGGAATAAAGCTGATAAGAAACAAGTGCTGCTTGATGAGATGGAAAAGCATGGCATTCTCTATAAGGAAATCATCAAGCAAAAGGGTATCAGGGACATGGATCCATTTGATCTCATGATTCATCTTGCATACAATCAAAAACCACTGACTAAGTCAGAGAGAATTAAGAATGTTAAAAAGTCAGGTATTCTTGATAAATACCAAGGTGCTGCTAGGGAGATTCTTGATGCTTTACTAGAAAAATATAAAGATGATGGAATTACTGATTTGGAAAGTAATAAGGTATTGAGTTTACCTGAATTTGAAAAATACGGTGGTGCCGTTAAGATTATTTTGACCTTTGGTGGTAAAAAGAATTACGAAAACACTATTAAAGAAATTAAAGAAAAAATCTACAGTTAGGGAGTTTTATTAAATGGCAGGTACAACTACTCAGTTTGTTAAGAGAATAAGAGATATCATGCGTAATGATCCAGGTATCAATGGTGATGCGCAGAGAATTGAACAATTGTCTTGGATCTTATTCTTGAAAGTTTACGATGATAGAGAACAAATTTGGGAGATTGATCAAGATGATTATGAATCAATTATTCCGGAAGGGATGCACTGGCGTGAATGGGCTCACGATAAAAAAGATGGTAAGGCATTAACTAGTGATGAATTATTAGATTTCGTTAACAATAAATTATTGCCTACATTGAAGAATATTACTGTAACTAATGAAACTCCTATTAGTAAAGCCATCGTTAAAGATGCATTTATTGATGCTAATAACTACATGAAGAATGGTGTTCTATTGCGCCAAGTGGTTAACGTAGTTGATGAAGTTGACTTCACTGATCCTAAAGATCGTCACTTGTTTGGTGACATCTATGAAAGTATCTTGAAAGAACTTCAAAGTGCTGGCAGCTCCGGTGAATTCTATACTCCTCGTGCATTGACTGACTTTATTGCAGAAAATTTAAAGCCTAGATTAGGCCAAAGAATTGCCGACTTAGCTTGTGGTACTGGTGGCTTCCTTGTTAGTGCTTTAAACATCTTAAGTAAGCAAGTTCATAGTGTTGAAGATAGAGAATTGTACAATAAGGCAGTTTTCGGTATTGAAAAGAAGGGCCAACCATATATCTTGGCCGTAACTAACTTGCTTCTTCATGATGTAGATAATCCAGATATTGTTCATGGTAATTCGCTTGAAAAGCGTGTTACTGAATATACTGACAAGGATAAGTTTGACTTGATTATGATGAATCCTCCATTCGGTGGATCAGAATTACCTATTATTAAACAAAACTTCCCTACAGATTTACAAAGCAGTGAGACTGCCGACCTGTTCTTGGCATTGATCATGTATCGTATCAAAGACAATGGTAAGGTTGGTGTGATTTTACCAGATGGTTTCTTATTTGGTAATGATGGTGCCAAGCTTAATATCAAGAAGCGTATGCTTAAGGATTTCAATCTCCATACTATTATTCGTTTGCCAGGTAGTATTTTCAGTCCATATACTTCAATTGCAACTAATATCTTGTTCTTTGATAAGACAGGTCCTACTAAAGAAACTTGGTTCTATCGTTTAGACATGCCTAAGGGATACAAGCACTTTTCTAAGACTCGTCCAATGAAGCTGAAACACTTTGATCCTGTGCGTGAATGGTGGAATGATCGTCATGAAATTCAAGACGAAAATGGTAATTATAAGTCTAAAGCTTATACTCCTGAAGAATTAGCTAAGAATAATTACAACTTTGATTTATGTGGTTTTCCAACAGAAACCGAAGAGGTTTTGCCACCATTTGAATTAATGAATAAATATCAAAAAGAGCGCAAAGAATTGAACGCTAAGATTGATAAACAATTATCCATTATTAAGCAATTGCTTGAGGAGGATGACTAATGACTCCTGAACAATTAAAAGCTTCAATTTTGCAGTATGCAATGGAAGGCAAGCTGGTTAAGCAAAACTTAAATGATATTTCAGCAATTCAAAATCTAAAAGAAGCAAGAGAAAAAATAAAAGAGGCTATTAAAAATAAAGAATTGCGTAAGGAAAAATATACTCAGGCTGAAAATAATGGAAAATTGCCAAAGAACTGGGGAGTTGCAAGGTTAAAAGAAATTTGTGAGAAAAACAACTCTTCCATAAAGAGAGGCCCCTTTGGTAGTTCTATAACTAAAAGTATGTTTGTTCCTAAGGGTAAGGATACTTATAAAGTCTATGAACAAGGAAATGCAATCAGAAGAGATATCAATTATGGTTCATATTATATTACTAAGGATAAATTTGAATCTTTAAGTGCTTTTCAAGTTAAACCTGGTGATATTATTGTTAGCTGTGCGGGAACAATTGGTAAAACTTTTATTCTTCCCCCTAAAATAGAGCCTGGAATAATTAATCAAGCTTTATTAAAACTCACTTTAGATACCTCTATAATTGATAAGAAATTCTTTTTATTAGAATTTGAATCTATTTCAGTACAACTTAATCTTCATGCAAAAGGCTCAGCTATTAAAAATTTGGCTTCTTTAAAATATTTAAAAAATAAAGTTGACTTTCCACTTCCACCATTAGAAGAACAAAAGCGTATCGTAGCAAAAATTGAAAAATTAATGCCTTTGGTGGATGAATATGCTGAATCATATAATCGTCTTCAAAAGATTGATAATGAATTTGAAGATAAATTAAAACAATCTGTCTTGCAGTATGCCATGGAAGGTAAGCTGGTTAAGCAAAACCTTAGTGATGAACCAGCCAGTGAATTAATCAGGAAGATTGAAAATGAAAAAGCCGAATTAATTAAAGAAGGTAAAATTTCCAAATTAAGAAAAGCATCTCCGATTTCCGATGAGGAAAAAGCTTTTCGTATTCCTAACAATTGGAAATGGGTCAGATTAGAAGAGATTGCACAGTTAAACACAGGTACTACTCCTTCGATTGGAAAAAGTAGATATGAAGGAAATTATATTCCTTTTATTAAACCTGGAGATATTAGCAGCAAGGGCATTAATTATAATAATTTTGGGCTATCTAAAGATGGTTTGAGACATGGTAGATTAATTGATGAGAATTCTCTTCTTACGGTTTGTATTGGTGGATCAACAGGAAAAACCTATTATACTGACAGGGCTATTTCTTGTAATCAACAGATTAATGCCTCTACTCCTTACAAGGGTGTAAGTGTAATGTTTCTTTTTTATGAGATGTTGAGCAATCATTTTCAAGAAGAGATACATCAACATGCTTCTGGATCTGCTACACCGATTATAAACAAAACAAAATTTGGCAACTTATGTTTACCACTTCCACCATTAGAAGAACAAAAACGTATTGTAGCAAAAATTGAAAAAATTATGAATTCAATAAATAATCATTGATAGATAGAACATATTTTACTACTGAAAAATAATCAATTTTATCAAGTATTTGATGAGGTAAGTAATGAAAAGAAAGAATCTTAACTACATTCTTATCAGTTTAGCTCTTTTATTAGTATTTGTAGGTGGAATGTTATTCTCTCATGACAAAAATCCGATAGAAAGTCAAACTGTACAAACCAGTTCACTAAAAAGAGCCTATATTCCTAAGAGATTTCGAGGAACATGGTATGTCAATAAGCATGACAAAATGAAGATTACTGCTAATTCTGTAGGTGGGAATGTAGTGGGTAAGACTTACACTAATTTTTATCATGGTGGCTATAAAGATGTCACTGAAGGAGTAAGCAAACATAATCTTGTTCGTTATAAAGGAAAGTCAATGATCATTCTTTTTGCAAAGGGTGGTAGTGATACAACTTTCCGTGTAGTAAGTCGTCATCATAATAAAGCACTATATTTCCAACAAGGCGGAGGATACATTTATTTCTATCGTTCAAGAGCTACTGCAAAACGCTATGGTAATTATTAATTTAAATATAGAAACAGGAATAGTACCATGCCGATATTCACTAGATATAGATTAAGTGGCAAAGTAGTCGAATCTCGATTTATAGATTCAGATGAAATTACACAACACAAATATAGTATTCTAGGTCAAAAAGCTAGAATTACTACGAATGATGGTAAAGTCTACGAAGGCTTTGCAGATGAGCCTTATCATACTGAAGAAGGAAACAGCCTAACTTTAATGTGGTATGACACGGATTATAAAACAGGACATCTAAGAAGCAGTAATATGGTTACCATATTTATACCGATAGGTATTGTTGCTAAGATTGAAGCAATCTTATACAGTAATCCACGTTGGGGCCTTCCACCATTTAATGAATTTTTGTTTAATAGTGAGATAAAGCGTTGTGAGTTTAAACCTGATGATGAGTTGAAACAATTTATTAGAGACTTTAATAAAAAACATCAAAAATAAGATTGATAAATTTCTACTTGAAACTACTATTCTTAGTTGATATCTTTTGATATAATTTTATGAGTAGAAAACAAATGTTTTGTTTAAAATCTTCATTTAACTCGTGAGAAATGTAAATACAACAAACAATGGCTTAAAGTCTTCACGACGTCAATTTTTTATCTAACTCAAGAGAATTACAAATAAATATATTTACAATAAAAAAGGCGATTCCTTAGTGGAAATCGTCCTTTTTTGCGTGTACAGAACAATATGGAGTATTTAAAGCTAATTCATATACTAAGTTTAATTTACCAATTATCGTTACTGATCCCGATGAAATAAAAAATATAAATACCTTAACGGTCGGATTTAAGGCTATTAAAAGAACATTATTTAGAAATACAGATAAACAATCTTATTATGTGACTTATAATGTTAAGAATTTACTACAGGATTCACGTTTTAAGAAGGGATATAATAACGAAATAAAAATTTTCATTACTATAAGTGAGATTTTAAATAGTGAAAAACTAGAAGATGCTTTTTTGTATGATGAATTATCTAAGTTAGATATAATTCTGGGAGAGTTGAAGAATAGTGAAATAAGTGATCAAGCATTATCCGATATAGTAAATATGTATAAATACTTAATTGAAAATAAAACGATGCTTTCAGTTGAGGTGAAAAGTTTATTACGTGATATTACGAAAAGATCTACATTGGGCTTTGCCACTGAGAATAATCAAAAAAGAAAAGACTTAATGCTAAAAATAAAAAAAGACTTTAGTAAAATTTCTGATAGAACTATAACGTCAACTAAATTTTAAGCTAAAAGTTTATATTTGATCTGATATAATAATTAAGAATCTAATTTTAAGATTGTTGTTAAAACAATTTTTAAAATTATGGTCGCATTTATATGAGTGCGTGGATTGAAATCAATATATGCTTTCTGTTATTCCTTTTAAAGCTAATTGTAGGCTAATCAGAAAGGTTAATATTTAAAGGCTCCATAAAAGTGGTGCTTTTTTCTTTTTCCGTTAAACTTCCTATTAAAAGAATGCCCTTGAAACTGGTAAAATAGATAAGTAAGTATAGAGAACAATTTATTAAAAAGGGGAATAAAATGGCAGATAAAAAATTACTTCTAATCGATGGTAACTCTGTAGCTTTCAGAGCCTTTTACGCTCTTTATCGTCAACTAGAATCTTTCAAGAGTCCGGACGGCCTGCACACTAATGCCATTTACGCTTTTAAGAACATGCTCGATGTCCTTTTAAAAGACATTGATCCAACCCACGTATTGGTAGCTTTTGATGCAGGAAAAGTCACTTTTAGAACAAAAATGTATGGCGAATACAAAGGCGGACGTGCGAAAACTCCAGAGGAGTTACTTGAACAAATGCCTTATATTCAAGAAATGCTGCATGATTTAGGCATTAAAACTTATGAATTAAAGAATTACGAAGCAGACGACATCATTGGTACTTTTGCTGCGAAGGGTGAAAAGGCCGGGTTCACAACCACGATCGTAACTGGTGACCGCGACTTGACCCAACTTGCGTCCGACAAGACGACTGTCGAAGTAACTAAATCTGGTGTTTCTCAACTTGAAGCTTATACACCAGAACATATGAAGGAAGTTAATGGGGTAACTCCAACCGAATTCATCGACATGAAGGCCTTAATGGGTGATAACTCTGATAACTACCCAGGTGTCGAAGGTATTGGTCCTAAGACAGCTTCTAATTTAATTCAAGAATATGGTTCAGTAGAAAATCTTTACGATCATATTGATCAAATGAAGAAATCTAAGCGTAAGGAACGTTTAATTCGTGATAAAGACAAGGCCTTTTTAGCTAAAAAACTTGCTACTATTGACCGTGATTCACCAGTTACACTCGATATTGATGATGTAAAACGTCAACCAGTTGATTATGAGAAACTGCGTCAGTTCTATGAAAAGATGAATTTCCGTAAGTTCTTGGCAGAACTTAATGCGTCAAGTGCTGGTCAAGGTAGTGCAGATGTTGAAAAAGTTGAATACACCGTTTTAAATGATGACAATGTTAAAGATGTCAAAGCTACTGAAAAAGACACTGTTGAATTTTATCTAGAAATGCTCGGTGCTAACTATCACCTAGCTCCTTTTGTTGGCTTCAGTTTGAAGCTCAATGACAAGATCTACGTTTCAAGAGACGTGGAATTGCTTGAAGAAGATAATATCAAGCACATCTTAGAAGACGAAAAGATTAAGAAGAATGTCTTTGACCTAAAGAGAACAATGGTTGCTGCACATCGTTTGGGCATTCACACTCACGGTCTTGATTACGACATGCTTTTGGCATCCTACTTGATCAATAATGAAAACAACTCTAATGATCTTGGTGAAATTGCCCATCTTTATGGAGATTGCTCAGTTAAGACCGACCTTGAAGTCTACGGCAAAGGTAAGAGTGAACATGTTCCCGATGATGACGATGAATTGTTCAACCACTTAGCTTCCAAGGTCAACGCCATTGAAAAACTTAAGCCGGAGCTTCTTAAAAAGCTTAAAGAACACGAACAGGATGCTTTGTTTGACACAATCGAAATCCCAACTGCTCGCGTTTTAGCCAGAATGGAAATGAACGGGATGAAGGTTGAAGCAAGTACTTTAATTCAACTGCAAAATGAATTTGCCGTTAAATTGAAGGAACTCGAAGACAAGATTTATGACCAAGCTGGTGAAAAGTTCAATTTGAATTCACCTAAGCAATTAGGTCACATTTTGTTTGAAAAGCTTGGTTTGCCAGTCATCAAGAAGACCAAGACTGGTTACTCAACTTCAGTTGAAGTGCTTGATCAATTGAAGACACAAAGTCCAATTGTTAGTGAAATCTTAGATTATCGTCAAATTGCCAAGATTCAATCTACCTATGTAAAAGGCTTGCTTGACGTTATCCAACCAGATGGCCGCGTGCACACACGTTACTTGCAGACTTTGACTGCAACTGGTCGACTTTCTAGTGTGGATCCTAACTTGCAAAATATCCCTACCCGCACCGAAGAAGGAAAGCAAATCAGAAAGGCCTTCGTGCCAAGTGAACCAGACGGCTACATCTTCTCTTGCGACTATTCACAAGTTGAACTCCGTGTGCTCGCCCATGTTTCTGGTGATCAAAACATGCAAGAAGCCTTCAAGACCGGTTATGATATTCACTCACATACAGCGATGAAGATTTTCCACTTGGATTCACCTGATGAGGTAACACCACTGATGCGTCGTCACGCCAAGGCAGTTAACTTCGGTATCGTTTATGGTATTTCCGATTACGGTTTGTCCAAGAACTTAGGCATTTCTAGAAAACGTGCGCAAGAATTTATCGACAACTACTTCGAACAATATCCTCAAATCAAGGATTACATGAATAAAGCAGTACAAGAAGCACGTGACAAGGGCTATGCCGAAACAATCATGCACCGTCGCAGATACTTGCCAGATATTCATGTTAAGAAATACACCGTTCGTGCCTTTGCTGAAAGAACTGCTATTAATTCACCAATTCAAGGTTCAGCTGCCGATATTATTAAAATTGCAATGATTAACATGCAAAAGAAGTTAGATGAACTACATTTGAAGACTAAAATGGTAGTGCAGGTACACGATGAATTGATTTTTGATGTACCAAAAGATGAGCTAGAAACAATTAAAAAGATTGTGCCTGAAGTAATGCAATCAGCTGTTAAGTTGGACGTGCCATTGATTGCTGATTCTGGTTGGGGCAACAATTGGTACGATGCAAAGTAGGTGATTAGATGCCTGAAATGCCTGAAGTTGAAACAGTTCGAAGAACGCTGCTTCCTTTAGTTAAGAGAAAAACTATTAAAAAAGTGATTTTGTGGTATCCAAAAATTGTGGCGACTGATCATGAAAAATTTTTATCTGAATTGCCTGGTAAAAAGATTATCGATATTGATCGCTACGCCAAGTATTTGCTTATTCGCTTGAGTGATAATTTAACGATTGTTTCTCATTTGCGAATGGAAGGAAAGTATCATTTAACTGCGTCTGCTGCGCCTAAGGATAAACACGATCACGTTGAGTTTGTTTTTACTGATGGAACAGCATTGCGGTATAATGATGTGCGCAAATTTGGGCGGATGCAGCTAATTTTAACTGGCACCGAAAGACAAACTACAGGGATTGGTAAGCTTGGAGTAGAACCAAATAGTTCTAAATTTACTTCAGAATATTTAATCAATGGCTTAAAGCGTAAGAAGAAAAATATCAAAAACACTTTGCTTGATCAATCATTAGTAGCTGGTCTAGGTAATATTTATGTTGATGAGGTTCTTTGGCGAACCAAGATTCATCCTTTAAGTCAGGCCAATAAAATTCCTGTGGAAAAAGTATCTGAATTACATGATCAGATTAATAAAATTATTGCCGAAGCAATTAAGCTGCAAGGTACTACAGTTCATTCCTTTTTGAATGCGAATGGACAAGTTGGTGGCTTTCAAAGTAAATTGCAAGTTTACGGTCATGTAGGTGAGCCCTGTCCAGTTTGTGGTACTAAATTTGAAAAAATTAAGGTTAATGGTCGGGGAACCACTTTTTGTCCTCATTGTCAGGTGATTTATAAATGAGTTATGTCTTAGCATTAACAGGTGGAATTGCCACCGGTAAAAGTACTGCTGATGATTTTTTTAAAAAGAAAAACATTCCGATTATTGACTGTGATCAAATTGCCCACGAACTGATGAAACCCGGCAATGCATCTTGGCAAGTGATTAAAGATCATTTTGGGGTAGAATATTTAAATTCAGACCAAACAATAAATCGTAAAAAATTAGGGCAATTAGTTTTTAGTAATAAAAGAGCCTTGTCTGAATTAAATCAGTTGACGCATCCGTTAATTTTCGATAAAACAGTAGCAAAGATAAAAGAATATCAGAATTTTGCTCTTGTTATTTTAGATGCACCAGTGTATTTTGAAGCGGGATTGGATAAAAAACATGTAGCTAATGGAGTTTTAGTGATTACCCTTCCTGAGCAAATACAGATTGAACGTTTAAAAAAGCGTAATAATCTATCTGACGAGGAAGCAAGAATGCGGATTAATAGTCAGATGCCATTAGCTGAAAAAGAAAAAATGGCCGATTTTGTAGTGGCAAATACTGGTACAATAAAAGAATTAGAAAATAAACTAGAACAGATATTAATTAAGATCAAAGAAGAGGGATAGCTATGGAATGTCCAAATTGTCATCAAAATGCCTCCCGCGTTATTGATTCACGTCCTAGTGATGAAAACCGTGCAATCAGACGACGCAGAGAGTGTGAAAATTGTGGTTTTCGTTTTACAACTTTTGAAAGAGTAGAAACAACTCCGTTACTTGTAATTAAAAATGACGGTACGCGTGAACCATTTAATCGCAAGAAAATCTTGCATGGTGTAATGGCTGCAGGACAGAAACGACCAATTAGCAGTGAGCAATTTGAGCAATTGGTTGATCATGTTGAAAATAAAGTAAGAAAGCAAGGCATTAGTGAAATTTCATCTAAGAAGATTGGTCAATACGTTATGGATGAATTGGCTGATCTTGATGATGTGGCTTACATTCGTTTTGCATCTATTTATCGTGAATTTAAAGATATGTCTAGCTTCATGAAGACTATGGAAGACATGATGGCTAAGAAAGGTAAGGGCAATTAGTCATGTTTGAGACGTCTGATCCCAAACATCTTTATTATGTAGCCAATCGTGTGAAGCTTTTTCCCGAAGATGAAAAAGTTTTAATCAAATTATATCAACCGTTAGTAGGTGCAGTAGCAGTAGCGCTATATCAGACTTTGATTCAAAATTATGATCCGTATGGCATAATTTCCGACTCGAAGGGGATATATTCATTGCAAGAGCAATTGGATTGCAGCTTGAAACAATTATTTGATTCATTGCATAAATTAGAGGCTGTGGGATTAGTCCAAACACTTTTGTCTGATAATGTATTCAATAATGTTTTAGTTTTTAAATTGCTGCAAGTTCCAGCTGCAGACAAATTTTTTGCGACGCCACTTTTAGCTAGTTTATTAAAAGAAAAGGTTGGTGTATCAACCTTTCATGATTTAAGTCATGCTTTTGCTCAAGAAGCAAAATTAAGGGAAAAACCTATTAAAAATGCTAAAGACGTGTCAGCAAACTTTTTTGATGTTTTTCGTTTACCTGGGGATGAAGCAATCACTCCGTCTAGTGATGTGGTTCAAGCCGCACAAGAAAATAAGATTCATGAAGTTGAAACTGCCAAGGTGAATGATCACGATAGTATTGATTGGGATTTTATCAAGCAGGAGTATAATCGCTATCAAATTCCAGCTAGTGAAATTGACCTTAATAAAGATCAAATTCGTGGTTTAATCCAAACGTATGGCTTATCAGAAAAAGAATTTGTAGATGAAAGCTTGCCATGTCTTCATGGCTCATATAGCTTAAATATGCATGACATTAGCAATACTTTAGCGGAAAATTATAAGAGGGCTAATACTAGAGAAAATGTACAAAAGCAGTTAAATGAAGGGCAAAAAAAGGCATTAGCTGTGATTAAAGATATGGATGACCATGATAAAAAGCTGTTAAAAGCAGCTAATGAGAGTTCACCCGCTGAATTTTTGTATAAAATAAAAACGCAAAAAGGCGGTATAACTAGTGCCAATGAGAAGCAGATTATTAATAATTTGCACACCCAGTATGGGTTGCCTGAAGACTTAATCAACATTTTGACCTATACATGTCTTACTTATGACACAGTGGTTAGTTCTAATTTGGCTTATAAGATTGCCAATGACTGGCTGCAACATGGCGTGGCTACAGCCGT
Source organism: Lactobacillus sp. UMNPBX17 (assembly GCF_002553735.1). Lineage (NCBI taxonomy): Bacteria > Bacillati > Bacillota > Bacilli > Lactobacillales > Lactobacillaceae > Lactobacillus > Lactobacillus sp. UMNPBX17. Next base: position 21,389 of record NZ_PCYT01000002.1, on the reverse strand, counting down.
ACAGGCTTTGCAATATGTGAAAAAGCGGCGCAATAGCTTTGGTAAGAAAAAATCTGTTCGAACTTATCAAAAGCGAGTCGAAAAAGGCACTGATTGGAGTAAGAAAAAGGCTGATAGGGATGCTGGCATTTCTACCGAGCAATTGAAGAATTTATTTAAAGATTTAAATAATAAATAGGATTCAAAGATAATTGGAAGTAGGTGAAAAAATGGAGCCAATTGGCAATGTAATTAAAAAGATTGTAAAAGAGCGTAATCTGGGTGATGAACAATCTTTGATAGAACAAGCCTTGCGTGATCCTGATGTGCAGTCATTTATTCATGCAAATGCAGATAAAATTGATCAAAAGATGATTCGAAATAGTATATCTAACTTGTATGAGTATTATTCTCAAAAGCATACTGCAAGTAAGGTGATGGCAGGGTATGCTCCCCAATTATTTTTGAATGGTAAAGTAATTGATATTCGGTATGTGCCAACTAAGGCAAAATTAGCTCAAGATCGCAAGCAAGCTGCCGAGCGAAGATTACAACTAATCGATGTTCCGACTCGTCTTCATGATGTGAGTTTGAGTGAAATTGATGTAAATGATGATCGTAAACAAGTTTTAACTTTGATCTACGACTTTTTAAGAAAATATAAGCAAAATCCGCATATTCAGGGACTATATTTGTCAGGTGATTTTGGTGTTGGTAAGACATATATTTTAGCAGGATTAGCTAATTATGTGGTCACGAATATGAATAAAAATGTTGTGTTCTTGCATGTGCCAACTTTTATAGCCGGATTAGCAAGTCATTTTGACGACAATAGTTTGCAAAGTGAAATTCGCCGTTTGTCTGAATGTGATTTATTGATTTTAGATGATATTGGTGCTGAGAGTCTTAGTCAATGGTCACGAGATGACGTATTGGGTGTAATTTTACAAGCTCGGATGGATAATGTTTTACCAACATTTTTCTCATCTAATCTTGACATGGAAGCATTAGAATCTCATTTTGAAGAAACACGTAATGCGACTGATCCAGTAAAGGCTAGGAGACTTATGCAGCGAGTACGTTTTTTAGCTAAAGAAGTTGTGGTTTCTGGACCCGATCGAAGAAATTCTTTGCATTAATTTTAAAAAAGGTCTTGCATCTAAAAGTTTCGTGCGTATAATGAGAGTTAATTAAGCGAGACATGACAGCTTTCGATTCAGAGAGAAGAACCTTGTTCTGGAAGTTCTTCATTAGAAAGTTACCCCAATCGCTTATTCTCAAAGTTATTAATATTAGGTTGGATGCCTTTATCAATCCGTAAAGAGGTTAGATTACGCTAACCTGAATTTTGGGTGGAACCACGCTAATTAACGTCCCAGTGCATTCTCGCACTGGGACTTTTTTTATTATATTTTTTCTGGAGGAAAATATGAGTTTTTCAATCACTTTGCCTGATGGCTCAAAGAAAGATTTTGAAGAAAGTTTAACTATTGCTGACTTAGCTCACAACATTGCAACTTCACTTGGTAAAGCTGCTGTTGCTGGTAAGGTTAATGGTGAAATTAAGCCACTTGACTTCAAGCTTGATAGTGATAGCGAAGTTGCTATTATTACTGATAAAGATGAAGAGGGCTTAGACGTTTTACGTGCTACTGCTGCTTTTGTATTTGAAGCTGTAGCTAAGCGTGAATATCCTGAACTTCGTTTAGGTGAACATGTTGCCGATGAAGGTGGTTTCTACGTTGACACCGATAAAGATGACCAAATTAAAGTTGGTGAATTACCAAAGCTTGAAAAAGCTATGCAAAAGGTAATTAAGAACGGTGAAAAGATTGAACACGTTCAAATTGCTAAATCAGAACTTGAAGACCTTTACAAGAATGATAAGTTCAAGAGCGAACTTCTTGCTAAGGTTGAAGGCAATACTGTTGATGCTTACAAGCTTGGCGATTTTGTTGACTTTGGTTTTGATGCTTTACTTCCAAACACTGGCAAGATTAAGCAATTTAAGTTATTGTCAGTAGCTGGTGCTTACTGGTTAGGTAAGTCATCAAACCCAATGCTTCAAAGAATCTTTGGTACTGCATTCTTTAAGGAAGCTGATTTAAAGGCTGATCTTAAGCGCCGTCAAGAAATTAAGGAACGTGACCACAGAACTATCGGTCGTGACCTTGACCTCTTCTTCGTTGACCCTAAGGTTGGTGCAGGTCTTCCTTACTGGATGCCAAAGGGTGCTACTATTCGTCGTGTTGTTGAACGCTACATCATTGACCGTGAAGTAGCTGACGGTTACCAACACGTTTACACTCCAGTACTTATGAACCTTGATGCTTACAAGACTTCAGGTCACTGGGCACACTACCGTGATGACATGTTCCCACCAATGGACATGGGTGATGGCGAAATGCTTGAACTTCGTCCAATGAACTGTCCTTCACATATTCAAATCTTTAAGCACCACATTCGTTCATACCGTGATCTTCCACTTCGTGTTGCAGAACTTGGTATGATGCACAGATACGAAAAATCAGGTGCTTTGTCAGGTCTTCAACGTGTACGTGAAATGACTTTGAACGATGGTCACACATTCGTAGCACTTGATCAAGTTCAAACTGAATTTGCTAAGATCTTGAAGTTGATCATGGACGTATACAAGGACTTCGATATTACTGATTACTACTTCAGACTTTCATACCGTGATCCAAAGAACACTGACAAGTACTTTGCAAACGACGAAATGTGGGAAAGAAGTCAAAAGATGCTTAAAGGTGCGATGGATGACCTTGGCCTTGACTATGTTGAAGCTGAAGGTGAAGCAGCCTTTTACGGTCCTAAGCTTGATATTCAAACTAAGACTGCTTTGGGTAATGATGAAACTATGTCAACTATCCAACTTGACTTCATGCTTCCAGAAAGATTTGGTTTAACTTACGTTGGTCAAGATGGGGAAGAACACCGTCCAGTTATGATTCACCGTGGTATTGTTGGTACTATGGAAAGATTCATTGCTTACTTAACTGAAATTTACAAGGGTGCATTCCCAACTTGGCTTGCTCCAGTTCAAGCTGAAATTATTCCAGTTAACAACGAAGCTCACGGCGAATACGCTGAAAAGGTTCGTGCAGAACTTGCTAAGCGCGGCTTCAGAGTAGAAGTTGATGACAGAAACGAAAAGATGGGTTACAAGATTCGTGAATCACAAACCCAAAAGGTACCTTACACTTTGGTATTAGGTGATGAAGAAATGAAGTCAGGTAAGGTTAACGTACGTCGTTACGGTACTGACGAAGAAATTTCTAAGAGTCTTGATGACTTCATTAACGAAATTGATGCAGATGTTAAGTCATACTCAAGAGAAAATTAATTAATATAATTAAAAAATAAAATAAAAAACGTATGCTATGCTAGGTCTAATTAAGACGGCTTTATTGCATACGTTTTTTTTGTTGGTAAAACTAATGTAATTGATTTTTTACGTTTGTAAGTAAGAAGTAAAAAAAATGTAATCGCCTTTAACTTTTATGAAATATTTTAATGAAATAATGAAAATAGCAGTTATATAAGGGAAGGTGATAAACGTGAAAAATAAACTCATTATATTTATGACAACTGCGCTATTTATGTTAGCTATTATTGTAATGGGTCAAAATAGAGTGGATGCTGCATCCTGGGGAGCTAAGAACTTATTTACTACGCCAAAGAAAACTCGCGGAACATGGTACTATAAGCATGAAGGCGAAATCAAGAAGCTTAAAATCACAACGCATACATTTAATAAAATCAAATTGTATAAAATGTTGAGCAGTAATAAAGCAATTAAGTGGACTAAAAAATTAGCTAAGGCTGATAAGAAATCAGGATATAAATTAGCTCAAAAGGTTGGTACTTCTCAGTATGAAGCTACTGATTTCAAATTTCATAAAACACCAGGTTTTGCTGCTAATGGCTGGCTATCTAGCGATAGAGCAGATTCAGGACACACTTATGTTGCTATAAAGAAAAAAGATAAAAGTAATAATGATAAAGTAGATGCACTGAGAGTAGGAAATGGAGCAGATAATTCATTTTTATATTATTGCTATAAGAGCAAAAAATTAGTCAAATAGGTTATAATAATTTTATTGATTATTCAATCACATTTTTATATTTTGCACTGAAATCTTAATTCAGTGCTTTTTTCATGAGGATTAGACTAAATAAGATGATAATACGCCAGCGAAAAAATTATTTAACTTCTCAATTTTTATCTAAGATTAGTGCAGATGGAACTTTGAATATTGAAAGTTTGATTGTTCTGACTTGCGCAATTTTTATTGCAAGTGTTGGATTAAATGTTAATTCAACAGCTACTATTATTGGTGCAATGTTAATTTCACCTTTGATGGGACCGCTGCTAGCAATTGGCACAGGCCTTGCTTTATATGATGTTACTTTGCTGCGTAAAGGAACGATTTCATTATTAGCAGAAATTATTATTAGTTTAGCTGCATCTACAATTTATTTTCATTTTTCTCCTTTGACTTATGCTAGCCAAGAAATTATTGCACGAACTTCACCAACGATTTGGGATGTAATGATTGCGTTTTTTGGAGGAGTTGCTGGAATAATCGGTGCACGTAAAAAAGAAGCAAATAATATCGTACCTGGTGTAGCGATTGCAACAGCCTTAATGCCACCAGCTTGTACGATAGGGTATTCAATTGCAGCAGGCAATCTTAAATATTTTTTAGGATCAAGTTATTTGTTTTTGATTAATTGTGTTTTCATAATTTTGACTGCTTTTTTGGGTGTAAAAATTATGAAATGGCTAAGTTATTCTACTAAGCAATCTAAGTTGTTTTTCTTACGCAAGCCAACCTTTAAAGAGTTTGCGATAATTTTAGTAGTAATTATTTTAATTATTCCTAGTATCTTATCAGCTAATCAGATGGTGAATAAAACTCTAGTAGATCAAAATGTTCAAAATCTTGTTGTTAATGAGTTAGGCAATGTTAATCTAATTAAAGAAAATGTCGATACGCAAGGAAAAATAATTAATCTTACAGTTTCAGGTAATAAAATTAATGCTAAGAAAATTCAAGTGGCTAAAGCAAACTTAACAAAATATGACCTGAAAGGCTATTCACTGAATATTGTACAAGTAGCTCAGGTTAATCCCAATGCAGAAAATCAATTAGATCGACAAGTAAATAATATTATTAATCAGCGTCAGCATGAACAAGAACAAGCTGATGAAAAACGTCAACAAGAACAAGAAAAACGTAATCAAGAAATTCGTAAACTGTCCTCTGCAATATCTTCTGTTACTGCAGTTAGTGATAATAAAAATAAGCAAATTACTTTGATAGAGTTAAAAAAGCCGCTATCTAAGAAGAGAAAAAACGCCTTAGTAAGACAAATAAAAGATAAATATCCAAATATTAATTTAGTGGAATTTGTTCAAGAAAATATTAAAAATTAGAAAGCATATAGCATATTACTTTTATTGTGAAATATCTTGATACTAAAATAAATTTTTAAAAGTTTGTTTTATTATAAAAAGGAGAATTTCTGTGAAAAGTAATAAGGTTGTGCTTTTATTAGCATTAGGGACATTAATGTTAATTGAGCCTGCTATGATGCTATATGATAAGCAAGTTGAAACTGTAACAGCAGAGAAGAAAAATACTAATGCCCAAAAAACTAAATTAAGTGACAGCCAAATTATTAAAAATTTAGGTGTCAAAAAGGTAGCTAATTCAGATAACGATAAATTAACAGCTAAATATGCAAATATTGTAAAACAGCAGCATTATACCTGGGAAAATCCTTATATTAAAGTGAATCCGTATGAAAATTCACCGCTAACGGCATTAATGGTCTTTCATACTGATAAGCCAGCTAAAATTAGTTATCGAGTAATAGGAAAAACTGAAAATACGACAATTGAAAATAAAGTAAAGGGCTATCAAGCTGATCATCAAGTGCCAATAGTTGGTCTTTATGCTGGTTATGATAATTCGGTTGAAGTTACTATGACTGATCAAGCAGGTAAAAAACAAGTAAAGGTAGTCAAGATAAAAACAAGTAAATTACCTAGTTGGATTAGTAAATTTCCAATTAAAGTTACTGTCAATGATAAAAGTAAGATGAATTTGGGTTCAAATGAGTTAACTGTTTTAAATAGAAGTACTAAACAAACTTTTGCGGTTGATGGTGATGGGGAAGTACGTTGGTATTATTTACGTTGGAATCAACATATTTTTGAGCAGTTAGATAATGGACATATTTTATTGTTCAATAAAATCAAATCTGGGGATGAACAATACAATATGTTAGTCGAAACTGACTATTTAGGGCGAGTATATCGTCAATTTAGTTTCGATAAAACATTAGGTAAAAGTTATTCTGGAGAAGGAGTATCACTAGTACATCATGATGTAGTAGAAATGTCTAACGGAAATTGGTTATTAACAGTTCATGATGGTAGTAAATATGTAGAAGATACAATTGCTGAACTTGACCCTAATACTGGAAAAATTGTAAAGGTAATCGACTTTAAGAAGATTTTTCCTGAGTCAATGTATAAAAATAGCAAGATCAAAGCAAATGATAATACTAGCAGTGGTTTAGGATTGATGGATTGGCTTCATATTAATACGATTAGTTATGATGATAAAACGGGGAACATTTTATTGTCTGCCCGCAATCAAGATATGATCTGGTCAATGAATTATCAAACAAATAAAATTAATTGGATTTTTTCAAGTAAACCTGAAAGTCAATGGCCTAGTTCATTTCGTAAGTATTTGTTAAAGCCAAGTTCGGGTACTAAATATCCTGGTGGACAACATGGTGTATATATTCTTAATGAAGAAAATAATAAACTAAATGTTCTGCTTTACGATAACAATATTGCTGTTACTAACGGTGATAAGACGCAAAGTAGCAAGTTTTCTGCTGCTACGGAATATCAAATTGATACTAAGAAAAAGACCATTAAACAAGTCTGGAGTTATGGCAAGAATTTAGGTAAACAAAACTTTACCGAAGTTATTGGTTATGCACAACGCTTGAATAATGGTAATACTTTGATTAATTTTGGTTTTAAAAATAAGGGTAAAGAAAGCAATATAATTGAAGTTGATGCCTATGGAAATCAAGTCTTTAATTTGACTATTACTAATAGTGCTAAAGATATGACATATGTATATCGTGCATATCGGATGCAATTTTATCCTGATAATTATGTTTTTGATGCAACTAAATAATTACACATCATGTATTGACGCAGCTGGTTTAAACGCGTATAATACACCTAGTTGAGAACAAGAAGAAGCTCCCGCTTCTCGCCTAAGTTAAGTTAACCTCTGGGCTGATCGATAATTTCTGTTGATTAAAGGCGGGTGATTCTTATCCCGCCTTTTTCTTGTCCTCAAATTAACACGGAGGTGAATAATCATACCAAGAAGTTTAATCTTAAACGAAAGAATTCGTGCACGCGAAGTTCGTTTAATTGATGAAGATGGTCAGCAAGTTGGTGTTGTATCTAAGAATGAAGCTTTGCATAAAGCAAGTGATGCTGGCTTAGATTTAGTTCTTATTTCACCTAATGCTAAACCACCTGTAGCACGTATCATGGACTACGGTAAATATCGTTTCGAACAACAGAAGAAACTTAAAGAATCCCGTAAAAAGTCCAAGACAGTTAGTGTCAAAGAAATTCGTTTGAGTCCAACTATTGAAGGCAACGACTTCGAAACTAAATTGAAGCATGTTCGTAAGTTCGTTTCTAAAGAAGGAGCTAAAGTTCGTGTATCAATTCGTTTTAGAGGTCGTGCCATCACTCACAAGGAATTAGGTCAACAAGTTCTTGAAAAGATGGCTGAAGCAACTTCAGATATTGCTAATGTTATCAGTAAGCCTAAGATGGAAGGCCGTTCAATGTTCTTGATGTTAGCACCTAAGAGTGATAAGGACAAAAAGAAAAAGTAGTTAATTGGAGGAAATAGAAATATGCCAAAGATGAAAACACACCGCGCTTCTGCTAAGCGTTTTAAGAGAACTGCAAATGGTGGCTTGAAGCGTCACCACGCATTTACTGGTCACCGTTTCCACGGTAAGACTAAGAAGCAACGTCGTCACTTGAGAAAGGCTGCTATGGTTTCACGTAGCGACATGAAGCGTATTAAGCAAATGCTTGCTCAAATGCACTAATTATTAGTTCTTTAATAACTGACTATAGTAGGAGGAATTTTAAATGCCAAGAGTTAAAGGTGGAACTGTAACACGTCAACGTCGTAAGAAGATCATGAAGCTTGCCAAGGGTTACCGTGGCGCAAAGCACATGCAATTTAAGGCCGCAAGTACTCAATTATTTGTTTCATACAAGTACGCATTCCGCGACCGTAGAAGACGTAAGAGCGAATTCAGAAAGTTATGGATTGCTCGTATTAACGCAGCTGCAAGACAAAATGATATTTCATATTCTAAGTTAATGCACGGCTTGAAGTTAGCCGGTGTTGACATGAACCGTAAGATGTTAGCTGATATTGCTTACAACGATTCAAAGACTTTTGCACAATTAGCAGAAACTGCTAAGAAGGCATTGAACTAATATGACTATGAATAAGGATCAGGAGATATTCCTGGTCCTTATTTTTTATGATTTTGCAAATATTCTAAGACAAAAATTTCTAATGCAACTCCATTTTTGATATTATAGAGAATGAGAAAAAATGGAGAGTTTTTATGTTATTTAGACCAAAATATACAATAAATACAATTTATAATTTGGACCCCGTCAAGTTGAATGAAATGGGAATAAAAGCAGTTTTTTCAGATTTAGATAATACATTGCTTGCATGGAATAAGTTTGAAACTGCTAAAGAGATGGATAATTTTAATAAAAAACTTGCTAAAGCTAATATTAAATTGGTAGTTATTTCCAATAATAATGCTGAAAGAGTTGGTAAGGTATTAAATCCATATCATATTGATTTTGTTTCTGAATCTCGCAAACCGTTACCTTTTGCGATCACGCGTAAACGCGAAGAGATGAAATTAGCTAAAGATCAAGTAATGATGGTTGGTGACCAGCTGATTACTGATATGCAAGCCGGGAATTTAGCAGGAGTAGAAACTGTTTTAGTAAAACCATTGGTTGAAACTGATAAATGGAATACGCGAATTAATCGCTTTTTTGAAAAGATTATCTTTTTCTTTCTTGGTTTATCACATCGAGTAACCTTTAAGGAGAATTTGCAAAATGGATGAGGATATTATTTGTATTGGCTGTGGGGCAGTTCTTCAGTCTGATGATCCACAAAAGGCGGGTTATTTGCCAAAGAGCGCTCTTGAAAAAGCAAAAAATGAAGAAAATACAGATGTTTATTGTCAACGTTGTTTTAAATTACGTCACTATAATGAAATTATGCCAGTAGATTTAAACAATGATGACTTTTTGGCTTTGCTCAATTCTTTAGCTGAGAAAAAAGCTTTGATTGTCAATGTGGTTGATCTATTCGACTTTTCTAATTCTTTGTTATCATCTTTAAAGCGTTTTGTAGGGAATAATGATTTTATTCTTGTTGGAAATAAATTTGATCTTTTTCCTAAGAATTCTAAGCAAAGCAAAATTAAAGATTGGATGAGACAAGAAGCTAATCGCATGGGGCTTTATCCTAAAGATATTTTCTTAGTTTCTGCTAAAAAGAAATTAAATTTAGAAAGTTTGATTTCATATATTAATGACCAATCTCAAGATAAAGATGTCTACTTTGTAGGAACAACTAATGTCGGTAAGTCAACTTTAATCAATGCAATCATTGACATGATGGGTGATATTCAAAATCTGATCACAACGTCACGTTTTCCAGGTACTACTTTAGATCAAATTGAAATTCCGCTTGAAAATGGACATTTTTTGATTGATACGCCAGGAATTATGACAGACAATCAACTAGCCACTCATCTAGATGCTAAGGATTTGGAATTGATCTCACCTAAGAAACCGTTAAAGCCAGCTACTTACCAACTTTTGCCAGGGAATACTCTGTTTTTGGCTGGATTAGGTAGAATTGATTACCTTAAAGGTGAATCAACTAGTTTTACAGTTTATGTAGCACGTAACATGTATGTTCATCGAACAAAAACTGCCAATGCAGATGCGTTTTATGAAAAACATAAGGGCGAATTATTAGCACCTCCATCTCCAGATGATAAAATGGCACCACTTAAGGGAAAAGAATTTAAAACGGAATTTAAGAGTGACCTATTATTTGGAGGCATTGGTTTTGTAACTGTGCCAAAGGGCTGTTTAGTTAAGACATATACGCCAGATGGTATTGGCTTGGGTATTCGTCGTGCATTAATTTAGAGGTTTGCGTATGGTTAATCCAAAATGTATTGAAAAAGAAGCACCAACTGTTGAAGAAAAAGCTGAATTAGAACAGGAAAAGGGCAGAGGCCGGCAAATTGGAATTATGGGTGGTACTTTTAATCCAGTCCATATTGCCCATTTGGTAGCTGCAGAACAAGCAATGACTAAATTGCGTTTAGATGAAGTTTGGTTTATTCCAGATAATATTCCGCCACATAAAAATGCACCGCTAACTTCAGCCAAAGATCGAGCAACTATGCTTGATTTAGCAACCAAAGATAATCCTAAATTTAGAGTGAAGCTGTTGGAGTTATTCCGCGGAGGTGTTTCATATACTGTAGATACAATGCGTTATCTAAAAGAAAAAGCACCTCAAAATAATTATTATTTAATCATGGGTAGCGATCAGGTAAACAGTTTCCATACTTGGAAAGAAGCATCTACTTTAGCTAAGTTAGTTACCTTGGTTGGTATTCGTCGCCCAGGTTATCCGCAAGATCCGCAGTATCCAATGATCTGGGTAGATGCACCCGATATTCGATTAAGCTCGACTGCTATTCGTCGTTCTGTAGCTACTGGAACTTCAATTAGATATTTAGTGCCTGAAGCAGTTAGAAAATATATTGTGGAAAAGGGGCTTTATCTTGACGAAACTAATTTTTAAAAAGACATATTCACCATTAACAAGCGCTGAAATTATTGCTAAGGAAAAGGCAAATATGGATGATAAAAGATTTCAGCATTGCGTTCGAGTTAGTGAGACTTCACGTAAATTAGCCAAATTGAATGGTTATGATGAAGATAAAGCAGCACTTGCAGGTTTTGTTCATGATTATGCAAAGCAAGTGCCTGTAGAAGAATATGTTAAAGTAATTAAAGAGCAAGATTTTGATCCAGATTTACTTAATTGGAATCGCGCTATTTGGCACGGAATCGTTGGAACATATTTTGTAGAACGTGATTTGAAAATTCGAGATCCTGAGATTTTGACTGCTATTCGCCGTCATACTACTGGGGATGTAGAAATGACCACCTTAGACAAAATTGTGTTTATGGCGGATTTTATCGAGCCTGGTCGTGATTTCCTAGGTGTTGACGAAGCTAGAAAAATAACCTATGCCAATTTAGATAAGGGAGTAGGTTACCAACTGGCTCATACTTTAAGTTTTTTAATTGAACAAAGAAATAAAGTTTATCCACGTACTTTAAAAGCTTATAACGTTTGGAGTACAAAATAGTTTTATAAAGGAGAAAAAATTTGACTAGTCAAGAAATTTTAGATTTTACAACTAAAGCAATTAGTGATCGTCATGGTGAAGATACCGAAGCTTATGATATGCGCGGTATTAGTATTTTAGCTGATTATTATGTAATTACCAGTGCTGGTTCTAATCGTCAACTTCATGCTATTGTTAACTCAATTGTAGAAGCAGCACATGAAAATGAATATAGTGACTACCGTATTGAAGGTACTAGAGATTCAAATTGGCTTTTGCTTGATTTAGGCGATGTAGTAGTTAATGTCTTTACCAAAGAAGCTCGTGAATTTTATAATCTTGAAAAATTATGGGCTAATGGTAAGCAAGTTGAATTAAAGGAAGATTAATAAAAATGAGCGTTGTCGGGATTATTGCAGAATTTAATCCTTTTCATAGTGGTCATGAATTCTTGCTAAATCAAGCACGGTTAATTGCTGGGAATGATCCAATTGTAGTTTTGATGTCTGGTAATTATGTGCAGCGTGGAGAAATGGCGATTATGAGTAAGTGGCAACGGGCTAAAGCAGCACTTCAATCAGGTGCAGATTTAGTCTTTGAGACGCCTTTTTCAACCGCTGTTGAACCGGCAGACTTATTTTCATTAGGCAATATTGAACAATTAGCTAAATTAGGCGTGACTGATCTTGTTTTCGGCGTTGAAGATGCTAACCTTAATTTTGCATATTTGGGCAGTAGAATTGCTGAAATCCCCCAGAATCATATGGATTTTAAGGATTACAGCCAGACTTATTCAACCCAGTATAATCAGATGGTAGCTCGTGAGGTAGGACATGAGGTTAATCAGCCTAATGCAATTTTGGGTTTGGCCTATGCAGTTGCAAATCATAATTTAGGTTCACCACTGAAGTTACATCCTGTTAACCGAATTGGAGCGGGACATGATGATCTTCTGCAAAGAAATGGCGTAGTCCAAAGCGCAAGTGCTATTAGAAATTTACTGCTCCATGGTGAGGATACGAGTAATTTAAAATACTGGATGCCTAAAGCCGAAGCAATTGAACTGAGCAAGCAACAAGTTTATCCTAATTGGAATTTATTGTATCCGTTTTTAAAATATCGGATCGAATCTTCTTCAATTGAGGATTTAAGACAAATTTATCAAATGAGTGAAGGCTTAGAGTATAAAATAAAACAAGAAATTCATTTATCTCGTGATTTCACAGAATTTTTACGTAGGATTAAGTCTAAACGATACACTTATTCTCGTTTGCGTAGATTAAGCCTTTATACGCTTTTAAATGTTACTCAAGATGATATGATTGCTAGTTTCAATCAAGAATCCTTAATGTTATTAGGATTTAGTAAAATTGGACGTCAATATTTGAAGAAGAATCGAAAAGATTTTCAAACTGAAATTATTTCTAAAGTAGATAAGCGAAGTGCTAAAAGCGGTTCACTTGCATTGCAAGTTAGAACAGATCGTTTATTTGAACAAATAATGGGTGTTGATCAAAACTTTGGTCAACGACCAATTGAGGTGTAATATGTTAGAACTTAGTTTTTCTAGAATAAGAAATAGTTCTGAGCCGTTAACACATATTGAACGTGATGTAGAAATGCGACCAGAATTTTTCAAAAGAAGCAAGGATCTTTTAATTGATGCCAAAAACGTATATGTTTCTGGAGATTTGTTTTATCAAGAGCCTTTTGTAACTGGAAATTTTCATGTTACTGCTGATTTAGTGGTTCCATCAAGTCGAAGCTTGCAGCCTGTTAAATACCATGAAGATTTTACTTTTACAGAAAATTATCTTGATCGAAAACCAACTAAAGAAGAACTTGAAGATAATGATACAATTGTTAAAATTGAAAATGATGTAATTGATTTACAGACAGCAATTGAAGATAATATGTTACTTAGTATTCCGACCACAATTTTAACTCCTGAAGAAAAGGAAAAGGATATCTATCCTGAGGGTAAAGGCTGGGAAGTAGTTTCTGAATCAGCATTTGAAGAAGGAAAGAAAAATCAAGTAAATCCTGCATTTGCCAAATTAAAGGTTTTATTTGATAATAATGAGAATAATAAGAAAAAGTAAGATTATCTAATTGACTAAGAACGATCAAAGAATTTTGGCTTTGATTGTTTTTTTATCTTGTTTTGAGGGCACTTTTAAAGTATCCTTTAATTATAAAGACATTTTTTAATATATTTGTTAGTATTTAGAGAACTAAATTGATCGATGAGGAATTGAATTAACATGGCAAAAATTCTAATTATTGAAGATGAAAAAAATTTAGCTCGTTTTGTGGAGTTGGAATTACAACACGAGAATTATGAAACTGTAGTAGAAAACAATGGTCGTAAGGGACTAGAAGATGCCCTTAATCAAGATTTTGATGCAATCCTGCTTGACTTAATGTTGCCGGACCTGAATGGATTAGAAATTGCTCGTCGTGTTCGTCAGGTGAAGACTACGCCTATTATTATGATGACCGCACGTGATTCTGTTATTGATCGCGTTTCAGGTTTGGATCATGGTGCAGATGATTATATTGTTAAGCCATTTGCAATTGAAGAACTTCTTGCTCGTTTACGTGCTGTTTTGCGCCGAGTAAAGATTGAAAAAGATGCTTCTAAGGTTACTGTAGCTAAGCAAAAGACTGTGAAATTTAAGAATTTAACAATTGAAACTGCTAATCGTATTGTTCACCGCGGAGATGGCAAGGCAATCGATTTAACTAAGCGCGAATACAACTTATTAATGACTTTAATTGAGAATAAGAATAACGTTGTTAGTCGTGATCAATTGCTAAATAAGATTTGGGGTCCAGAATCTAATATTGAAACTAACGTTGTAGAAGTTTATGTTCGTTACTTGCGCAATAAAATCGATGTTCCAGGACAACCATCTTACATTAAGACGGTTCGTGGTACCGGTTATATGGTAAGAGATGAAGATGATGACCAAGAATAAAAATGAAGAGACCAAGCATTCATCGTTAATTGTGCGATGGGTAAGTATTGTTGCTTTAACGATTACGGTCTCTTTTGTCATATTTTCAGTCGTTGTTTATCAAATTGTTAGTCAGCAATCATTAGATCAGCAGCAAGAGACATCGCGCAATGTAGTGACTACGCTAGATAGGACGTTAAGTTCAATTCCAGATGAATTGCAGATATCTAACGTAATACCATCTCTTTCTCCGGCTACTAGACGAATTCTAAAGGGTGGGCCAGTCATTAGCAATAAAGGCACCACTAATAATGCGTTTAGCGATAATTTGATTGCTTCTATTTCTAATCCTGATATTAATGCGGCTGTTTATAATAAACATGGTGAGATTGTTTTTACTAATGGAAACGTGACACCAAAATTCAAACCGTTTAAAGAAGTAGAGAAAAATGAAATAATTAAACGCAATGGTCATCAAATTTTATTGACTTATCAAAAAGTTTATTCATCCGTAAACAATAAGTTGACAGGATATATTGTAGTTTCTAACAATATGACATATTACAATAGTTTGATGAAGAACTTATTGCGTTCAATGGTTGCAATATCAATAATTGCGATTGTTGTGTTTGTAATGACTTCATATATTTTGGTATTCAATGTTGTTAAGCCGATTAAACGGATGTCTAAAGTTGCCCAGGAAGTTAACGCGGATCCTAATAGTGGAGCACGAATTAAAGAATTAAATCGTGATGATGAATTAGAAGATTTGGCCACTTCGATTAATCAAATGTTGGATAGAATGCAGAGCTACATTGAACAGCAGAAGCAGTTTGTAGGGGATGTTTCGCATGAATTGCGCACACCTGTGGCTGTAATCGAAGGGCATTTGAATATGCTTGAACGTTGGGGTAAAGATGATCCACAGATTTTAGATGAATCAATTAAGGCCTCCTTGCAAGAAGCTGACCGGATGAAACATCTGATTCAAGAAATGCTTGATCTAACTAGGGCTGAACAAATTGATGTACAATATCCACATGAAGTAACAAATGTTTATGATACAGTTAAGCGAGTAGTCGCAGATCTAGCCATGGTTCATCCTGATTTTGAAATTAGACTTGACGAGGATGATTTACCTCAAGGTACCGAAATTCAAATATATCACGGTCATTTAGAACAATTACTAGTGATTTTAATTGATAATGCGATTAAATATTCCACCGATCTTAAGCAAATTAATGTTTCTGCTGGGTTAACCAAAAAAGAAGTTAACATTATTGTTCAAGACTTTGGTGAAGGTATTTCTAAGGAAGATCAAAAGAAAATCTTTAATCGTTTTTACCGAGTGGATAAGGCAAGAACTCGTGAAAAGGGCGGCAATGGCTTAGGCTTGTCTATTGCCCATAAACTTGTAGACAGCTATCATGGTGAAATTAGTGTAGAGTCTGTTGAAGGACAAGGAAGTCAATTTAAGTTAACTTTCCCACTTCTTTCTAAAAAGAAGGCTGCTAAATTGAAGAAATTAAATGAAAATTCTGAATTGCCAAAGAGTAATTTGGAATAATGAAAAAATAGTAATTTAATTTTAAATAATTAAAAGCATCAAGTTGATTTGAAAAACTTGATGCTTTTTGTATGCAAAAATATATTATTTGATTATTAAATAACAAAAATATTATTGAATAATAGAAATGATTAAAGGGATTGCTAAGATAGCGTACTCGCTAGTTTTAATGATATTGAATAAAACACTGGAATTACGGTGTTCTTAGCATAAACAGAATTAAGCAGAAATAACAAAACAATATTATATAATACGCGTACACAAAAGTCACAAGACAAGGCTAAGCTTTAAATGATATGTAAAAAGAGTAATTTATGCGCATTAAAAAAAGAACTAGAATGAATTTTGTAAAGATAAACGTTGTTATTGATTCAAAACTTGAGTACTGGGAGGTTAAATCATGTTGTCAAAAAATAATTTTGATGAAAAACTTAAGCAAATGAATAAAAAAAGTGATAAGTTTTCGATTAGAAAGCTTACAATCGGTGCAGCTTCCGTTTTGATTGGAACAGTATTTTATTTAAATAATGGTGGTAATGTAGTGCAAGCTGCGGATGACGTTCCCAACCCGCTACTCAAGTTGAAAAACAAAATATAAACCAAAAAACAGTAGGTAAGGTCTCAACAGATACTGCTACTTCAACTTTAAAGGCAGATAATACATAGCAAGATAATGTTGTTAAAGTTAATACTTCTGTTTCACCAGAAAGTGAAATAAATTCAAGCAAGATAGTTGTTAATAAAGATGCAAGAGAGAAAACTGCTAACTTGAATGAAGTTGGGCTTCAGGGGATAAAGGATAAAGATGTAAAGACAAATATCACTGATTCAAAAGGAAAAGCACTTGAAGATAATCAAAATGTTGAACCAGAAAATGGAGATATACTCAGAGCTAATTATTCTTTCAAACTTCCTAATGATTCCGTAAAAAGTGGTGACGGTTTTAAGATTCATTTTAGTGACAATCTGAATTTATATGGTACGACTGATCCTAATTTTATGAATAATCATGCTCATGAAGAAGGACGTAGTATACCAGATTTAATGGATCAAGATGGTGATATAATTGCTACTACTTCTAATAAGGTGACGGATAGAGATATTCTTTATACTTTTACTTCAAATATTGATGGTAAGGAAGATATATCTGCTTCGCTTTCTATTCCTGTATTTATCGATCCTAAAAATGTCCCTAATGATTCACAACAAGAGCTTGAGACAAACATTGGATCGAAAACTTATAGTAAAGATGTAAATGTAAAGTATCGTACATTTAATAATGATATTCAATCTGAAAATTCAAATCTAAATGGTGAAGCCTTTATAGATGAAACTGTCAAATAGTTTGTGTAAATAGATCTTTCTCGTAAATTGATTTTTTAATTTTTTCTTAGTCAAAGTAGGATTCCAATGTATCCTGCACTTGGCCGAAGCCTTTATGGATTCGGTTGAAGTAGCGATCATTGTAGCTTATTGCCTGAATGCCAATGAAAGTATCAAGCGACTGCTCGCTTGGAAACTCTGCTTTGGGCTTTGCCTTGCGTTTAACGACATTGTTAAAGGATTCAATCATGTTGGTGGAATAGATTGAGGGTCTGATCTGTTTGGGATAGTTGTAAAAGACCAATAGATCAGGCTCAATGTCTTTTAGATTCCTAATGACATGATTGTATGCCTTGTTCCATTTGTCATAGAATGCATGAAGAGTTTGTACAGCGGCTGTCTTGTTAGGCTGCCTATGAATCTGCTTGAAATCGTTCATGATTGTCTCACGATCGTCAACACGCACTTTATTGCAAATATTGCGCATGACATGAACCAGGCAGCGCTGAAAATGTGCTTTGGGATAAGTCTTTGCCAGAGCTGTTTTCATGCCGACAACGCCGTCAGACAAGAAAAGCTCGACTTGCTTCAAACCCCGCGATCTCATGTTTTGAAGCATTTCAGTCCAAACTTCGACGTTTTCGCTGGGTGCTATGCAGTAGTCGATTACTTCTTTATGGCCATTGGGCCTGATGCCGATGGCAATATAGACGGCTTCACGCTCAAACGTTTCTCGGCACAGCGGAAGATACGTTGCGTCAAGATAAACGCAAAAGAACCTGTCGCTAAGCTTGCGTTTGTGATAGGCTTCAACCTTTGGAATCATTTGCTTGGAAATATTTGATACCTGAGCCGGACTGTAATGGCTGCCGTACATCTTTTCAATCAGATCGGCTATTTCTCTGGTAGTGACACCTTTGGCATAAAGCTTGATAATCATGCTTTCCAGGACGTCCGAGTGCTGCTTGTAGTCAGGCAGAGTGTGCTGATGAAATTCGCCGTTTCTGTCTCTTGGAACCTGAATTTCGATCTGGCCAAACTGCGTATCAACCTTGCGATAATAGATGCCGTTTCTGGAATTGCCAGAGTTCCATCCGCTTTTTGCATAAGGATCATAGCCTAAAAAGGCAGTCAATTCAGCTTCAAGCAATTGATTAACTGCAGTTTGAATTTCCTTGCGCAAAAAATCATTAACTTTGTCTTGATTGAATAGTGCTTGAGCCATATTTTTGGTAAAATCATTCATGAAGGAGTTCTTCTTTCTGTATGTTGTTTTTTTGTTCAATCCAATCATACGAGAAAGGAACTCCTTTTTCTAATGTTTTCAGAAATTAATTTAAGGAATCATTCATCCTTACACAAACTATTTTACAGTCCCTTATAGATAAAGTTAATCTAGATAATAATACTTTTATACATACTATTTATATTAATCCTCTAGGCAAAAGTATTGGTGATGAAACGGTTACTATATCAAATTGCCCCAAGACAGATTCAGAAGTAAATTATAATAATCATGACACAAAGATTAAAATATATGAATTAAATAATCAGAATTCATTTCCAACTCAAAGTATGTATTTTGATCCGGACACTGCAAAGGATGTCACAGATGCCTTAGCAGGAAACATGCATTTTTATGGTAATAAACTATATTTAGATTTACCAGGAAATGATCCATATGATAGTGGTAAATATAATGATAAAAAGTATGTTGTTCACAAGAAACATCAATCATGGAATAAGAATAGTGGGATACATGCTGAAAATAATCGCTGGACTAATAACTACGTACCACAAGGGGAAAGCTGGTCTAATGATTATAAACCATATGGTGAGAACAGCACACAAAGCAAAGTGGTTAATGAATCAAGTCATAAAACATTACCTCAAACAGGAGAAAGACATAGTATTATGACTATTATGTTAGGTTCTTTACTTGCTGCAACTGGATTAATGGCTTTGGTGATAGATGATAAACGTAAGAAAAATTAAAGAATAAATCCTTAATAATGTAAAAGAGATTGAATATCTGCGTTATAAAAAAGTTAGATATATCAATCTCTTTTTAGTTTATAATCGTAATTTTTTTCTATCTAAAACGCTCTTTCTTCAACCAAATGCCCATAGCTACTCAAAATACGTGTTAAATCGATCCATTGCAGACTAATCGTTTTAGTATTGTCATTAGGGTGCACACCAACAAAATTATTTTCTTCCATCGCTTCTTGATCAATGACTAATGGAATTGTATTAGTCTGATCGTTTAAAAGGCTGAACGGAGATACTAAACCTCTTTTTACCTTTAATTTGTTCATTAATTCATCTTCATTAGCCATAGTTAAACTAGAAGTAAATAATTCTTTTTCTGCTTTCTTCCAATCTATTTTTTTATTTTCAGGAAGCATTATTAAAAAATATGATTTTTTATCTCGCGTTTTAATAAAAAGATTTTTACATTTAGCGAAAGTTCTATCTTTTAAATATTGGTCTGCTTCTTCACAGGTTGAGACCGCAGGATGAGTAAATGTCTGATAAGTAACATCATGCTTGTCTAATAAACTAAGTAATTCTTTGCTGTTCATAAAGTTTTTCCTTATTAAAAAAGCCAGGAAAAATCCTGACTCCATTTTATTATTTACGTTTTTGCTTACCCTTATTGCGGTTACGTAAGTCTTGGTGCAATTCCTTCTTTGCTTGACTAGTAGTGCTATTACCAGAATTAGTATCAAACAAATCGGCAACTTTTTCTTTAGTAACTACAATTTCAACCGGCTTATCCTTTAATTCATCAGCCACATGTTTCTTAACGCTAGGTGTAAGAATGAAGGTAACAATGATTTGTTGAATAATCATTACTAAGTTACCGGCTGCCCAGTATAATGCTAAAGCGCCTGAGAAGGATAAACTGAAGAATAAAGTCATAATTGGGTTGAAGATCATCATTGATTGCATGGTCTTCTTTTGTTCTTCAGGAATACCGATTAATGAAATGTATCCTTGAATTACCGTAAAGATAGTCGCAACAATCGCTAACACAACTGACTTTTGACTAAGTGAAATGCCAAAGAAAGTTGAGTGAGCCAATTGTGGTGAGTAGAATACCGCTTGATAAATTCCCCACATAATTGGCAACTGAATGATCAATGGCAAACAACCAATCCCGCCAGTTAATGACATTTCATTCTTAGAATAAAGTTCTCTTTGCCAACCTGACAAGGTCATTTGTTGTTGAGGAGTAATTCCTTTATGCTTCATTGCAGTTTGGATTAACTTCATTTGTGGTTGCAAACGAGCCATCTTTTCTTGTTGACGCACACTCTTGTTTTGTTGAACAAGCATTAAAGGCATTAAGATTAAACGAACAACGACGGTAATAATCACAATACCCCAACCTGCGCCGTTGTCACCACCGACCATATGAGCCGTGTGAATCATGATATTTTGTAATGGTCGGCCTAGCCATTGGTAAACCCAACCATAAATGCCACTATGAGGTGCAACATTAGGATTATTTGTAGCACCACAAGCACTTAATACAAGAGCAGTAACTACTAAAAGTGCTAAGACTCCCGTATATTTTTTGATTTTCTTCATTAAATAAATCACCACTTAGTTTCTATAGTAAATAAAATATGCATCTCTAATATAATACATGAAAATCATGCATTTGTTCCACATTTGGGATAGATTCTTGTGCAATATTTTCAATATGAGCGAATCCTGATGCAGATGGTAGTTTTTCAATAAAATAATCAATTTTATCGGGAGTACTTTGTAAGTAAATAGTAACAGTGCCATCCGAATTATTTTTAACAGTACCAGGGATGTTCATTTTATTTGCTAGTGCCATAGTGCTCCAGCGAAAGCCAACGCCTTGTACTAAACCAGAGACAGTTAATTTTCTTGTTTCCATAGTATTTTCCTTCTCGTATTATATAAATTAAATCTGTGTTGATTGTCTTTTTAGTTTGTTTATTCGA
>NZ_PCYT01000029.1:0-21739 GCF_002553735.1 Lactobacillus sp. UMNPBX17 | reverse complement strand
CTAGTTTCATGCACGCAAATTTTGGCTTTAACACAAACTAATTAAAAATAAAATTTACAATTTACATTGACTTATCACCACATGACTTAAAAAAGTTAATATATAAATTATTTTAGCACATGAAATATCAAGGGTTGGTATGATTCGCATTTTTGGTTAAAATATTAGCGGGAGGAAAAGTCATGAAAAGGTATCATCATAAATATACTTTACCTGCAATCTTGACTTTATTAATTTTAGCAATTGCATTTCTTTTGATTGGCTTTTTTAATTTTAAAAAGCAAACAACACTGCCACCGGATTCTAATTCTAGTCCGATCGGGATCGAACTGAATCAGGACATAGATTATGTAGATCTGCATAAGTTACAGTCTAATGGCATTTCATTTGTCTATTTGAAGGCAACACAAGGCAGATCTTATTTTGATGAAAATTATTTATCCTATCGAGATCAAATTTTGGGTACACAGCTCGCTTTTGGTAGTGAAATCTCATATAGTAATGAATCAACTGCCTTGCAGCATTATCGTTACTTTTTTAACCAAGTAGGGAATAATACAGGCAGCTTACCTATTTTAATTATTCCGGTAGCCGGACTTAGCAAAAAGTATTTGAAATCAATGAGTAAATTTACCCAGATGTTGCAGCAACGAGGTAAAACGGTAATGGTGGAGCTTGATCAAAAGTATCGCCATTACTTTGATTCAGCAACGTTATTTATGTCGACGGATAAAAAAGCGCCCAATAAATTAAAGTATTCATTTTGGCGTTATACAACTAACGGACGCGTAAAGGATGTTTCTGGCTTAGAAAAAGGCATTACAATGTACGCGTATAACGGAACCGTTAGTCAATATAAACAGAAGTATGGACAATTAACACAATAATGTATCAAGAAAAAATAAAACAAATATTGCTCAAAGAGCATAAAACCGAACCAACAATAATTCAAAAACAAACATACGATGCAATCAAAAATGGAGCTAGCTTAATAGGCTTAGCTAAAACGGGAACAGGCAAGACTTTAGCTTACGCTTTGCCTAGCTTAGAAAGAACGGAAAAAGGTAAAGCTAATAGCGTAGTTATCTTGGCTCCGACTACCGAATTAGCTGTTCAAATTCGGCATGCCATTAATCCTTACTTGCATGCATTAGATGTAAAGGGTGCAACCTTAGTAGGGGCTGGTAATAGAAAGAGACAAGAAGATAATTTAAAGAAAAAACATCCTGAGGTAATTGTAGCTACTCCAGGAAGATTCTTTGATTTCTTTTCTAGTGGTCGGATTAAGGTAGCTCAAATTAAAACTTTGATTATCGATGAAGCAGATGATATTTTGGAATTTGCTAAATTAGAGCTATTGTCTGCATTAGGTCAAAATTTAGGTTCAGATAGTCAAATTTTGCTTTTTGGTGCTACTGATTCAGAGATTACTAGAGATGCAGAAGAATTATTTGCACGTAATTTTCTTTTAGTTGATGTGCGGAATCAGCAGAGTTCAACTACCAAGCATTATTTTTTGCAAGTTGATAATCAACATAAGATTGAATTTTTACAAAGAATGACCAAATTAGATCATTTTAAAGGTATTCTTTTCTTTGATTCTAATGAGACCATGATGCGTTTTGCCGGTATTTTTGGTCATACCAAGACTAAGTTCGAATTATTAGCCAATGAATTTGGTAAGCAGCGTCGTGAAAAGGCCTTAAATGATCTTGCTACAGGAAAAACAAAGTTGCTTTTGGCAACGGATCTTGCTGCGCGTGGTTTGGATATTCCAGGTGTGACCTACGTTATCAATTTTGATATTCCAAGTGAACAAAATACTTATTTGCATAGAGCAGGTAGAACTGGAAGAATGAATGCCACTGGTTATGTGGTCACTTTAGGCGATGATCATGATTTTCGTGATCTGAAGAAACTTTTAGCCGATCAATTGCAGATAGAGCGAGTTTACTTTACTGGGTATCATTTGACTACTGCTAAACCTAAGAAAAAGAAAGAAAAGAAGCAAGAAGCTGCTGCAGAAGTTAAGCAGGTAGTTAAGAAAAAACAGAAAAAGCACAAGAAACGTAATAAGAAAAATAAGGGATATCATCCACATTATCTGAAGGTGAAAAAATGAATCGATTAGTTAGATGGCTGGAAGATTATGTATTGCCGCTAGCTAATCGTTTAGGACAGATAAGATGGTTAGTTGCGCTAAGGGATGCTTTTGTTTCTTTGATGCCAATCACTATTGCTGGATCGCTAGCTGTTTTGATTAAAAGCTTAGTTGAAGCTGCTAAAGTTCATTTAGGTTGGAATGCATTCGCTTTTGCAATGCAGCCTTTTGTGTCCATTAGCAATTTGGTGTGGCGAGGGACCTTTTCTCTTTTTGCATTTTTCTTTGCGTTGGCATTAGGATACCAGTTAGCTAAAGCTTTTGAAGGAAATAGGTTAGCGGCGGCTATTGTTTCGCTTTCATCCTTTGCTTTAAGTATCGCCAGTTTTGCAAAAATTAAATTTCATGGCGATAGTATTTTGATTAGGGATGCTTTTGATATCAGCCAATTTTCAACAACAGGATTATTTACTGCGATTTTATTTGGCTCGGCTGGGTTCTTTATTTATTGGGCCTGTTATAAAGCAAGAATTATGATTCATTTATCAGCTAATTTGCCACATGCTGAACAAGCGGCCTTTGACTCGATGATTCCTGCGATAATTGCGATCTTTAGTGTCGGTGGAATTAACTATGTATTTCAAGTTCTGACCGGGCAGTATTTTGGTGATTGGCTATTAACCAGTATTCAAATGCCATTGGTTAAATGGGGCCAGGGCTTTGGTACAGTGTTGTTAGTAACAATGTTGGTGCAGGTATTTTGGTTTTTCGGAATCAACGGCTTGGGAGTTTTATCACCAATTTTAGATTCAATCTGGCTAACCGCCCAAAATAGCAATATTACGGCTGTACGTAATGGACATGTTTCACCATATCTTTGGGGCCGTGGATCTTTTGATGTTTTTGCCTGGTTTGGTGGTGCCGGTGGTACATTAATGTTAATCGTTGCAATTTTAATGTTCTCTAAACGCAGTGATTATCGTACGGTAGCTAAAATTGCGCTTGCACCAGGTATTTTCAATATTGGAGAACCAATCTTATTGGGATTGCCTGTTGTTTTAAATCCAGTTTATTTAATTCCATTTGTATTAGCGCCAATAGTTAATGTTGCGTTTTCTTATTGGGTGAGCGTGATGGGGTTAGTCAATCCGGTACAAGTGGCGGTGCCAAGTATTATGCCGCCGATTATTGGTCCTTTTTTAGCCTGCAATTATGACTGGCGTGCGATTGTTTTAAGCATCGTCGATATGTTGATATCTTTAGCAATTTGGACACCTTTTGTTATTGCGGCAGATAAAATTGCAGATACCAATAATCCTAAAACATTTTTTACCACACAATTTTAGAAAAAAAGATTAACTATTACCTTATTTTTTGGTAAAGTTAATCTTAGGTTTGACCCCGTAGTTCATCTGGATAGAACAATGGTCTCCTAAACCGTAGAGGTGAGTTCGAATCTCACCGGGGTCATCAAAAAAGCCATCTGTGATGCAGATGGCTTTTTTTGTAAATATTAACCTAATGGATTGAGCATAATGTAAGTAATCAGGCCCCAGACGATAAAGACGCAGATTAGAGCAGAGTAAAGCAAGCGTCGTCTAAGTTTAGCAGGCTTAGCCTTGTCCAATCCAAATACTAAGCAGAAACTGCCAATGATAATAAATAGAGCCGTAGTAATTAAAAAAATTAAACTAGAATTCATAAATATATCCAACTTTCTGTAAGTACATCTTCAATTAAAACACAGAATTAAGATGCAAGATAGGAATAAATCAGTTATAGTTAAATAAGTTTATCGGAGGGAATTTTATGAAGAAGATTAAAGTAATGACTGTCTTTGGTACAAGACCTGAAGCGATAAAAATGGCACCGCTTGTTTTAAAACTAAAAAAAGATGAGCGCTTTGATGAAGTGACTGTAGTCAGTGCACAACATAGAGAAATGCTAGATCAGGTACTTGATATTTTTAAAATTAAACCTGATTACGACTTTAATATTATGCACAAGAATCAAACTTTGGAAGACATTACTTCGAAAGTTATGATCGATTTGTCAAAGGTTATCAAAGAAGAAAAGCCAGATGTTGTGCTGGTTCACGGTGATACAACGACTAGTTTTGCGGCAGGACTTGCTACCTTTTATCAACAAATTACATTGGGACATGTTGAAGCGGGGCTTAGAACTTGGAATAAGTATTCGCCATTTCCTGAAGAAATGAATCGCCAAATGACCGACGATTTGGCTGATTTATATTTTGCTCCAACTGAATTATCTAAGAGCAATTTGATTAAAGAAAATCATAAAGCAGACAATATTTTTGTAACTGGTAATACTGCAATTGATGCATTAGAACAAACTGTGCAAAAAGATTACCATCATGCCGTTATGGATAAAATTACGCCAGGCAACAAGGTGATCTTAGTGACTATGCACAGACGTGAAAATCAAGGCGAACCTATGCGCCGCGTCTTCAAGGTGATGCGTCAGGTAATTGATTCGCATCCTGATGTGGAAATTATTTATCCAGTGCACTTGTCTCCACGTGTGCAAGAAGTTGCTAACGAAGTTTTAGGCGGTGATCCTCGAATTCATTTGATCGAACCGCTTGATGTGGTTGATTTCCACAATTTAGCAAAACGCAGCTACTTTATCATGACTGATTCAGGCGGCGTGCAAGAAGAAGCTCCAAGTTTGGGCAAGCCAGTACTTGTTTTGCGTGATACAACTGAACGTCCCGAAGGCGTGAAGGCTGGTACTTTGAAGCTTGTGGGCACGCAAGTCGACTCAGTTAGAGAGAGTATGCTGGAACTTTTAGAAAATAAAGAAGCATATGACAAGATGGCGAATGCTAAGAATCCATATGGCGACGGTCATGCCAGTGATCGCATTATGGATGCGATTTATTACTATTTCAATAAAGATAAAGTAAAGAAGCCAAAAGATTTTGAATAAGAGCAAAACAAAAAGTAGCCAAATTTAATTTTTGCTACTTTTTTTATTATCTCGTTTATTTTTTTGTTCTTGAATCCGCATCTTAGCTCGTTCAATCATGGTATGTTCTTGCTTTTGAAAGACTGATCTAGTAGTTAAATAATTGAATACACCAACTAATACTTGGTCAATGATCTTAACAAGTAAGGCGTTTAAATGAAGCCAAGATAATCCTACCAGCATAATTAAAGTATCTGGAATTAGACTAATTACACGATAGGTAAAGAAAACTATTAATTTATGCCATGTGCTGTGATCATTATCGACATTATTAATAAAAACGGCTTTTTGGTTAAAGTAAAATGATGCCAGGTTGGACACAATAAAAGCAATGGTGTTAGAAATCACCATTACGCTGTGCCACCAAGAGTGAAGCACCATAAAGACTAAAGTGTTAATTAAGGCAGCTACAAAGCCAAAAATCATGTATACCCAAAGATTACGGTGTCTTTTAAGTATTTTTTGCCCTAATTGTCGAATTTGAGCTTGATCGACAGCAGTAACTTCTTTTTTATTTTTAGTCATGTAGCTTATCAGCCATTTCCTTTGCAGCTTGGTCGATTAGATCAATTGCTTCATCGTCAGGCGCATTTTCAATAGTGACTGGTTTAGTAATCTCAGTAGCACCACATTCTTTAAATGCCTTTTCATAGTCAAAAACATTTTCACAGAAGTGTTCACCATAGGTCTTATCTCCAGAACCCATGACAGCAAAATATTTACCACTTAAATCTAAAGCCTTTAATTCTTCATAAAAGTCTGCAATTTCATCGGTCATTGCACCTTCACCATAAGTGTAAGTAATGAAAATGCAGAGATCACTTTCTAAGTAATCGTTGGCATCCGTAAAACCAACATCGCTGGTTTCAACGTCAAAGCCATAGTCTTGAAGATCTTCTTCTAATATATCTGCCATGTCTTCATCATTGCCAGTCATACTGGCGTAGACAATTCTTGCTTTCATGATTTTTCATACCTTTCACTGCATTATACGACATTTTATTATACATGAAACTATCGTAAAATCGTTTGGTTTTATCAAATTTTTAAAATTGAAATTCATTATTTTGCCTTATATTTATGGATTTAAAATTTTTTCTGTATTTTTAATTAAACAAACGGTGAAGTAAATCAGAGATAACAGAGTTTTTTTAGTAGAGGGTAATTTATGCATAAAATTTTCAGAATTTTTATTATTTTGTTTTTAGCCTTAAGTGCGACAACCGTAGTTGGGCAAAGTTGTTATAATCAGCCAACCTATGCTTCGATGGGATCAACGGGTGGAGGCAGTACTTCAACAGGTGGTGGTTCTTTATCCGGCGGCGGTGGTTGGTCGTCATCAGATTCAGATAGTGATGCAGATTTCTTTGATTTACATAGTTGGGGAGTAATATTACTAATTTTCCTAGTTCTGGGAGGATTAGTATATTTAGAAATGCTTTTTTTCTAGATTCCGCTATTGGCTGCGCAAGATTCATTATGCGTACCATTTAAAGCGACAACGCCTATACACTTTTTCAACCTAATTTAATAATTAGTAAGTTCGAGAAAATGCTGCGGTTAACCAAAATTAAATTAGTGGAAAATAATGAATTAGATGATAGTTTTACAGAGACTTATGTTCAAGCTCAGTATTTATATAGTCAGCTTTTACGCGAAAAATATGTCAACCGCCATCATAGTCTGCATTTACTTAGAAAATATTTAGATAAATATTTCTACGAAGCCATGGTTAAGGAAATTAAATTGAAGATCTCACAGGGAACGATTGATGATACCGTTGTTAATAATATTGAAGTTGTCAAATATGCCAAGTTAGACGAAAATTTGATTATTACGCAATTAAACGTCAATGGTCAGGATAAAGAAGTTCAATTTAATGAAGGCTTTGAGGATAGCTTTGCTAGAGACACATGGAGCGATTATGTGATCTTCGGCAAGACAAAGTCGGGACAATATAAGATTGTTTCTTTAGTATATGGCGAGCATTTCCACTTAAATGGCAGAGATTATAATCGCCAAAGAAATTTACGTCACACTCAATACTTTGAAAGACGAAAATGATTAGCCTTTTAAAAGTATTTAGTAAAACGGTATAATAGTGGTATCTGAAACTAAAAAAGTTTTATCAAAGGAGAATTTGTTTTGATTACAATTAAATCAATTAGAGAACTTAAAGGTATGCAAGCTTCAGGCCATCTTCTTGCAACAATGTTTGAAGGCTTGCGTGATGTAATTAAGCCAGGAATTTCAACCTGGGAAATTGAAGAATTCTGCCAAGACTTTGTTAAGAGTCGTGGTGGTCGTCTTTCAGAACAAGGCTTTGAAGGCTACAAGTATGGTACTTGTATCTCAGTTAACGATGAAATTGCTCACCAAACTCCAAGAAAAGATCGTATCTTAAAGGAAGGCGACATCGTTAAGGTTGATGTAACTTGCAACTTAAATGGTTACGAGTCAGATTCATGCACTACTTATCCAGTTGGTGAAATTTCAGAAGCTGATAAGAAATTAATCGAAGTAACTAAGAAGGCAATGTACTTAGGAATTGATCAAGCCGTTTTAGGTAACCGTATCGGTGATATTGGTGCCGCTATTCAACATTGGGTTGAAGACGAAAACCATTATGGCGATGTCCGTGAATTAATTGGTCACGGTATTCAACCATCAATTCACGAAGATCCAGAAGTACCACACTGGGGCAAGGCTGGTCACGGCATTCGTCTTCGTGAAGGTATGACTATTACCTGTGAACCAATGGTTGAAGCAGGTGGCGATTGGCATATTGACCAAAGAACAGTTGATGACCCTAACGATGACTGGGTTTACTACGCAACTCCAGATGGTTCAAATGCTGCTCAATTTGAACACACTTTTGCTATTACTAAAGATGGTCCTAAGATCTTAACTTTACAAAAACCATATGATGGTTTAGAAAAATACATCCCTCACTTTGATGAGATGGATGATTAGGTTCTTGAATGAAAAATGAGATAAAGAAATCTAATTCAAAAATAAGTGATTTCTTTCTTACTTTGCGAACGATTTTGTCGCAAGGTGAGATTATTGATAGTTCAATTGTAATTGCATATTATATTTTGTTTTCAATCTTTCCGATTATCATTATTATCGGAAATGTCCTGCCTCTGTTTCATATTGATACAGCGCCTATTGCAAAATATTTAAATTTGATTTTTCCAGATCAAGTATCTAGTTTTATTATGCCGATCATCAATTCTTTATTGAAGACGACATCTACTGGCTATATTTCATTTGGTATTATTTTAGCGATTTGGTCTTTTTCTAATTTAGTTAATGCAATTAGATTAGGTGAGAACCGACTGTATGGTGTTCACCAAGTTGAATTAAAACTTTCAATGCTTAATTTTTTGTGGACAAGGTTGATCACAGTCATCTTTACTACTTTGATGATTATCATCTTTACTGCAGTTGGTGTAATATTGGCGTTTGGTCAAGAATTGCTAGATTTAATGGATGCAATTTTTAAAGTACCAGTTCATGAAATTGGTAAAATATTTAGCTATCGTTATCCTGTGATTTTCTTGATTATAATTTTGGCGGTATTTTACTTAAATTATGTTTTGCCAAATATTAAACTAAAGAAACGTGTAATTTGGCCGGGGGTATTTGTCACTTCATTTGGATGGATGGCGTTATCATTTTTATTTAGTTTTTATTTGCATAACTTTCCAATTACTTGGAAAAACTACGGCATTGTCGGTACGTTTATTATCTTTATGTTGTGGTTGAACATTGCTTCACTATTGTTTTTATTTGGCGTTGCTGTTAATGCAACGATTATTCGTAATCGAGTAGGAGAGCTTGAGTATTCTGCTGGTAGGATTGCAAGTTATATTCAAGATAAAAGGCGAAAACAAAAGTAGCTCTAAAATCACGATTTTGCTATGATACTGTTAAAAGTTAAGAGAATAGAAAGAGTGTCTGTATGAAAGTAAGAAAAGCTGTTATTCCAGCTGCCGGTTTAGGTACTAGATTCTTACCTGCAACTAAGGCTTTACCTAAAGAAATGTTGCCAATTGTTGATAAACCAACAATTCAATTTATCGTAGAAGAAGCCAAGAAGTCTGGTATTGAAGATATTTTGATTGTTATTGGTAAAAATAAGCGACCAATTGAAGATCATTTTGATTCTAATCCAGAACTTGAACAAGACTTGGAAGAAAAGGGTAAAAGCGAGTTGCTTAAGTTGACCCAAGGTATTACCAACTTAGGTGTCAATTTGTACTATACTAGACAACCACATCCAGCAGGCTTAGGGGATGCAATTTATCGTGCTCGCAGCTTTGTTGGAGATGAGCCATTTGTAGTAATGCTTGGGGATGATTTGATGGATGACAAAATTCCTTTAACTAAGCAATTGATTAATCGTTATGACAAGACTCATGCTTCTACTATTGCTGTAATGCCAGTGCCTCATGAAGAAGTTTCTAAATATGGGGTAATTGAACCTGAAAATGAAATCATGCCTGGTTTAATCAACGTTAAGTCTTTTGTAGAAAAGCCAGATATTGATAAGGCACCAAGTGATTATGCAATTATTGGACGTTACTTGCTTACACCAGAAATTTTTGATATTTTGGCTCATCAAAAACCAGGGCGTGGCGGAGAAATCCAATTAACAGATGCCATTGATACGATGAATAAGACACAACGCGTGTTTGCTCATGTATTTAAGGGTGAACGTCATGATGTTGGTAATAAAGAAGGCTATCTTGAAACTTCTATTGAATATGGACTAAAGCATCCTGAAATTAAGGATCAATTGCGTGCATATATTAAGAAGCTATCTAAGCAATTTGAAGCTGAAGATAAGAATAATAAATAAAAAGCAGATAATTGTTTACAGACTACGCGAGAGCGTAGTCTTTTTATGTTTTTTTTAATATTTTTTGTTATGATCATAGTGTTAATAATACAAATGGAGAAAAAGTGATGAAAAATATTTATATTGTAGCAGCCAAGAGAACACCTTTTGGCAAGTATCGTGGATTTTTTAAAGATGCTTCGGCAATTGATCTTGGCGTAATGGCATTAAAGGGCGCGTTAAAAGATGGAAATATTAATCCTGATAAGGTCCAAGAACTTTTTATGGGCAATGTTTTGAGTACAGGCTTGGGTGAAAATATGGCTCGTCAGGTTGCTCTTAATTCAGGGATGAAAGAAGAATCCACTGCGGCAACGATTAATGATGTTTGTGGCTCTAGCCTTAAGGCTGTCCGTTTAGCTCAAGGTCAAATGGAAATGGGCGATTTAGATCTAGTTGCAGTTGGTGGTAGCGAAAGCATGACCCGTGCACCATATTTGGTTAAAAAAGAAAATAAAGAAAATCCTGCAGACCATTTAGTAAATACTATGATAAATGATGGTTTGATGGATGCTTTTTCTGGACAACATATGGGGATTACCGCCGAAAACGTTGCACAAAGATATCATGTTACCCGTGAAGAGATGGATGAATTTAGTCTTCGTTCTCATAAAAAAGCGGCAGAAGCAACGAAATATGGCTTTTTTGATAACGAAATTTTGCCAATTGAAATTGATGGTGAAACTTTAGATCATGATGAGCCAATTCGTCCAGATACTTCTATGGAAGCCTTAAGTCAATTAAAACCGGTCTTTAAAGAGGATGGTGACGTAACCGCCGGTAATTCGTCTCCATTAACAGATGGTGCAAGTATGTTGGTATTAGCCACAGAAGACAAGGTTAAGGAATTAAACTTAAAGCCGATTGCTAAGCTAGGAGCTTTTGCGGAAGCTGGATTTGATCCTGCTTATATGGGATATACACCATATTTTGCCGTGAAGAAGCTGCTTGAAAAAACAGGACGTTCAATTAATGATTATGATATTGTAGAACTAAACGAAGCCTTTGCTTCGCAAAGCGTAGCAGTAGCTCGTGATTTGCAAATCCCTGATGATAAATTAAATATCATGGGTGGTGCCATTGCGTTGGGACATCCATTAGGTGCAACTGGAACCAGATTAATTTGTTCTGCAATTAGTGGCTTAAAGAAGGAGCAAGGCCAGCGTGCATTGGTAACTTTGTGCATTGGCGGTGGTCAAGCAATCGCATATGAAATCGAGAATGTTTAATGAAGTTTTATCAATTAAAGCCTGAGCAAAGGCGAGAAATTTTACAATCTGAAGGAATAAATTTAGAAGATATTGATGATCAGGTTCTTAACCGCTTAGACAAATTAAGCGAAAATGTTGTGGGCCAATTACGGTTGCCTTTGGGAGTAGTGCAAAATCTTTTACTAAATGAGCAATCGTATATGGTCCCTATGGCTGTAGAAGAACCTTCAGTTGTGGCAGCTGCTAATCATGGTGCTCATATTTTTGCACGAAATGGTGGAGTCAAGGCAACTAGCAAGCGAACAGGAATCTATGGTCAAATCGTTTTAAAGATAAATTCTGACTTTTCTTTGGTAAACTTAAAAAAACAATTTCCTGATTTGATCGATTTAGCTAATACAGAATTTGCTAGTTTAATTCGTCACGGTGGTGGAACTAGATCAATTGAGGCTGAACAAAAAGGTGATTTAGTCTATCTTAAAGTTTTAGTTGATCCCGCTGAAGCAATGGGAGCAAATAAGACAAATTCTATCTTGGAATTTTTAGCAGCTAAATTAAAACAATTCCCAGGTGTTGAAGAAAAATTATTTGCCATTTTATCAAATTATCCTAGTCAGTTGACTACGGTTATAGTTACTCTTGATCCTAAAACAATGGGTGGCCGGAAATTAGCTGAACGTGTTGCTTTGCTCAGCAAAATTGGTTATGAAGATCCATATCGAGCAGTAACCAATAATAAAGGAATCATGAATGGCGTTGATGCGGTGTTAATTGCTACAGGAAATGATTACCGCGCAATTGAAAGTGCGACTGCAGTTTTAGCTAACCAAGATGGACATTATCGCAGTTTGTCTAAATGGACTATGCAAGATGGCAAGCTAGTTGGCGAATTAACTTTGCCAATGGCTATTGGAGTAGTTGGTGGTTCTATTAAGGCTCGCAAAGATGTACAGCAGAGTTTTGCTATTTTAGGTAAGAAGATTACCAGTGCTAAGTTAGCCGAAATTATTGTCAGTGTTGGGTTAGCTAATAATCTGGCAGCACTATTGGCGATTTCTACTGTAGGAATTCAAGCAGGACATATGAAGCTGCAAGCACGCAATATCGTCGCTGAACTTGATGCCAGTGATGATGAAAAGAAGCAGGTATTAACACAAATAATTGAGCAAAAAGATTATTCTGAAAGTTATGCACAACTTGTTTTAAAGCAAATAAGAGAGGGAAAATAATGCAAGTAGGTATTGATAAGATTGGACTTTTTACTCCTAACAAATATGTAGACATGGTTGATTTAGCCCATGCAAGAAATGAAGATCCAAATAAGTTTTTGATCGGTATTGGTCAAAGTGAAATGAGCGTTGCAGATCAAACCCAAGATGCTGTTTCAATGGGAATTAATGCAACGATGAAGTACATTGACCGGATTGATAAGGATAAGATTGGTTTATTGGTCTTTGGTACCGAAAGCGGGATCGATCAATCTAAATCAGCTTCACTTTTTGTTAAGACAGCACTTAAATTAAAACCAGAAGTGCGGACTTTTGAAGTAAAAGAGGCATGTTTTGGCTTAACCGCTGCCTTAATGATTGCACGTGATTTCGTTAGAGTTCATCCCGACCAAACTGCAATGGTTATTGGTAGTGATATTGCACGTTACGGTATTGGTACTGCGGGTGAAGTAACCCAAGGTGCTGGTAGTGTAAGTATGCTGATTAAGGCTGATCCAGCTATTTTAGCTTTAAATGATGGTCACAGTGCATACAGCGAGGACATTAATGACTTTTGGCGTCCAAATAACTCTAAATTAGCAATGGTTGATGGTAAATATTCAACACAAGTCTATTTAGATTTCTTTAGCAAAACTTTTGCGGATTATAAAAAGCAAAAGAATTTGGAAACAAAAGATTTTGATGCTATTATTTATCACTTGCCATTCACTAAGATGGGGTTAAAGGCTAATCGAATTGCTGTTGCTGATCAAGATGAAGCCACTACTGAAAAATTGCAAAATTCATTTGCTGCTTCTAAACAATTATCACGTCGAGTTGGTAATATTTATACTGCCTCTCTTTATATGAGCTTGTTGAGTTTGCTTGAAAACGGTAATTTATCAGCTGGCTCATTAGTTGGTTTATTCTCATATGGCTCAGGTGCCATGGGTGAATTTTACAGTGGCAATCTTGTAGCTGGCTATGAAAAAGAAATTAATGCAGCCAGCGATGAAAAGATGCTTGAAAGACGTCAAAAGTTAAGTATTCCTGAATACGAAGATGTGTTTAATACTGCGCTTGAAGATCCGGAAGACAATGAAGAATTAACTAGTGATGATGAAAAAGGCACTTGGTATTTTGCAGGTACTAAAGGCAATATTCGTCAATATAAAGTTAAGTAAAATGGAAAAGGCTATGATCATGATGATCGTAGCCTTTTTACATAAGAACAATTTGATTGTTGTCTTCTTTGATTTGTAATCCAAAAATGTGATGTTCTTCTTGGTCAACTGCTATTAAAAGAGGAATACCGCGGTTATGCATATGACCTACTAAGCGGATCAGTTTAGTCTTAGTCATTGCTTCTTCTCCTGGATAAAGCAGACAGTGGCCATCTACCAGAGTTAGTTTGCCCCAAGGAACAACTTTATCGTCTATTTTTAGATAAAAAGTGGTATTAATATTTAAATCGTTAATTAATTGAAGTAAATCTGTTAAGCGCATTTTCAAGTATAATTAAAATTAGTAATAGTTATTAACTAATTATAGAACGAATAATAAAGTAAATTAACATGGAAGAATCAAAATGAAGAAAAAAATAATATTATCGTCTTTGACTTTGGCTGGACTAGGGTGGTTAGCAATTAGCGACTATTTTTTTAAATACGCGATGACCACTTATAAGAAAAAGCCAGAATCTAAAGAATTATCCGGTAGGGATGCGCTATATCGTGACAAGCTTGGGTTCAAAGAATTTGAAAAACAAGAATGGATTTTAAGAGTAGATTCTAATATAAGTTTATATGCTAACTATCTTGATAATCATTCTAAGAAGACGACGATTTTATTGCATGGCTTTATGAGCGACGGAGATAGCATGGCTGGTTTTGCCAAGATGTTTTATGATTTGGGATATAATGTCTTGTTGCCTGATGCGCGGGCACATGGACGCAGCTCAGGCGAATATATTGGCTATGGCTGGGTAGAAAAAGACGATATTTTACGCTGGATTAAAAAAGCGATTGGCTATACTGGGGATGATACTCAGATCGTCGTGATGGGACAAAGCATGGGCGGTGCTACTGCGATGATGGTTTCCGGCTTAAAATTACCTAAGCAGGTAAAAGCATTTATTGAAGATTGTGGATATTCCAGTGTAAAAGAAGAAGTGGATTATCAAGCAGGTAATTTATTTGGTTTGCCTAAAGTAATTCGTAAACCTTTGATCAAGACCATGAGTGGTATTAATAGAATAGAGAATGGCTTTTTCTTAAAACGAGCATCATCTGTTAAACAATTGCGGAAGAATACGCGGCCGTTTTTGTTTATCCATGGTGGAAAAGACCACTTTGTGCCTACCGAAATGGTGTATCAAAATTATGCGGCAACTAATGCACCTAAGTTTTTATGGGTTGCACCGTTAGCTGGGCACGCTCTATCTTATCCAATGTACAAAAATAAATATCGACAAGTTATCAAAGCTTTTTTGAAAAAATATATTCATTAATTATTGCAAGCGGTTACACAACAGGATATAATTAGTGACGTGGAAGAGGTAGAAATTAAGTTAACAAGTATAAATATAAGTAAGTTTTTATCTCCAGAATTGTATTATTATTGGAAACTTGAAAGATTCTCTATATGTAGAGGTATCAGCCCTAATAATGGCTGTTTACAAAACTCCAATTCATTAAAAGTTACGTTTTATGTAAAGACCCGAACAAGTGAATGTTAATATTGGTTACGATGATGCCATTGTTTTAATACATAACGAACAGTTGAAGATCGTGACTATCAATTTGATGAGCTACCTCATCCACTTGAATTGCGACTGCTAAGAGACAAGGATTGCCCGACAGTCGCTTTTTGTATGCAAAAACAACCTAGCTGATAACTAGGTTGTTTTTCTTATCTTATTTTCTTAAAACTAATTTAGCGATTGCTTCACAACGTGGAGTTTGTGGCAACATATCCACATTTTGGATTACACGGACATCGTAAACTTCACTTAATAAGACTAAATCTTGAGCTAAAGTAGATGGGTTACATGAAATGTAAACAAAAGTTTCAGGTTTTACCTGTAAAAGAGTTTTGATTAATTTTTTAGCCAAGCCTGTTCTAGGTGGGTCAACGATTAAGGCATCGATTGAAACGCCGCTGTTCTTTAATTCAGGCAATACCTTTTCTACGCTGCCTTGGATGTAATCTGCATTTTTGATGTGATTGAGTTCCACATTGTGCTCTGCATCTTTAACGGCTTCAGGAATAGTTTCGATTCCGATAACTTGCTTGACGCGATCAGCAGCCAAAATACCTAAGGTACCAACGCCACTATAGGCATCGATCAAAGTTTGATCTGGGGTTAAGTCTAAGTATTTCAATGCTTCTGAATAAAGGTTGACAGTTTGAACCGGGTTGAGTTGGAAGAAGGCACGCGGAGACAAGGCGAATTTTTTGCCTAAGATTTCTTCAGTAATTTGGTTTTTACCTAAAAGCTTTTCGGTCTTGTTGCCCCAAACTTGTGGATTTTGCCATTCAGTTTCGTTTTGGTAAACGCTGACGACATTATCCAGCTTCATGATTTCTTTAGCAAGTGGGATTAAGTTCTTGATCTTGTGACCAATGGTGATCAAAGTAACTTGAATTTCTTTGCTAGCTTCAGATTGACGCACTACGATAGTTTTGACGCCGGGTAAATGACGACGGAAGTTAGCAACAGGGACATGCAACTTCTCAATTAAAACTTTGATTTCACGTTCAGTCTTTTGAGTGTCTTCACTTTGCGTAGGCATCTTAGGCAAATCGATCAAGCGGTGAGAATTTGGTGCAAAAAGACCTAATTTAGTTTTACCGTGAACATTTTCGATTTGGTATTGTGCCTTATTGCGGTAATGCCATTCATCAGGAGCAGGGATAGTCTTCTTAACCTTGTATTTAGCATAGTTTCTTGGATGGTACTTTCTAAGTGATTCAAGCATATTATTACGCTTGAATTCAAGTTGCTTTTCATAAGACAAATGTGCTAGTTCCAATCCACCAATTTCTGGATCTACGCCTTCTGGGAAAGCTACTCGATCAGGACTCTTTTCCTTAATGCGGACAAGTTCACCTTGAAGATAGTGAGGGTAGCTCTTAACAATTTTGGCTACGACTACTTCATCTGGCAAAGCACCTGGGATAAAGATAATCTTCTTTTTATAATAGCCGATTCCTTCGCCATTAATTCCCAAACGTTTAATTGTGATAATTACATCTTTTTCATGATGTTGTTTTTTATTTGTAAATTTTTTATTCATCATCTTATTCTTTCTACTAAAAACTAATTACATTGCTTTTAATTGTACTACCTGGTAAAAGTTCTTAGCAAGATTTAAAAAAATTTGCTAGCATGTATTTTGGAATATGCGAGGTGAAAAAATGATCATAACCAAAGTTAGTGCACAAAAGCGCCCAGGTCGCTATAATATTTTCCTAGATGGTAAATATGCTTTTTCTGCTGGTGAAAAAACAGTCGCTGAGTTTGTTCTTTTAAAAGGAAAAGAACTTGATGATGAGCAAGTTGAAAAAATCAGACAATTTGATGCTGCTGCTAAAGCTAGTGATCTAGCAGCACATTTTTTGAGTTACGAACCTCGAACTATTTTTGAAGTCTTGCAGTATTTAAAAAAGCATGAAATTTCTGATGAAGCTGCTAATAGTGCCGTTAATCAGTTAAATGAGTTAGGTTATTTAGATGATCGTCAGTATGCTAAATTATTTATTAAAAATGATTTACGTGTCGGATCAGATGGACCGAAAAGTTTGCTACGTAAATTAACGCAAAAAGGTGTTGATCCAGAAATCAGTCAGACAGAATTAGACGAAGTGATGGATGAAGACTGGATTGAAGTCGGTCAAAGAGTAATCAAATCGATGATTCATCAAGCAGGTAAACTGGCTCAGCGAGAATTAAAGCGTAAGATGAAAACTAAGTTATTAATGCATGGTTTTGACGGTGGAATTAGCAGTGAAATAATTGCATCTTTAGATCTTGAAGATGATGAAGATTTGCAAATGCAAGCTTTAAAAAAGCAGGGCATCAAAGCCTATAAACGTTTTCGTCGCTATGATGAAAGTGAATGCAAGTTTCGGATGAAGAAATATCTCTTCAGCCATGGTTTTTCAACTAGTGAAATTGATGCATTTTTAAATGGTGAAGTAATTAATTTTGATGATTTAGCAGAATATTAAGGAGAAAAAATGAAAAAGAATATTGATAAGAAGTTATTTGTTGGCCGTCCTTTCCCAGATAGTTTGATGAATGCCCAAAAGAGTTTTATGGAATCTAATCAACAAATGGAAAATGATGAAGTATTTCAAAAGTTTTTAGCAGATAATAATCTAGAAAATAAGCGTTCAGCCTTAATTGTTTCAGGCCCAGATAGCTTTATGTACTGGTATGGCGTAGTAACTGATGTGGAAGCTGATAAGGTGCCAACAGGTTTAATGAAGTTTGAATTACCTAAGGCTGAAATAGATGAAGAAGTAGAAGAAAATCAAAATTTAGTTTACTTTAACTTGCCATTAAATAGCACTGTACCTAATTTTGTAAAAAAGGTAGTAGCCAATGGAGTTAAGGTTTATGAGAACTTAGGTGATAGCGATACTCCATATATTGTCTGGGATCTAGATTTAGATACAAAAAAACTGACCCAAGCATTTTACGTAAAGGTCAGTGAATAATTA
Source organism: Lactobacillus sp. UMNPBX17 (assembly GCF_002553735.1). Taxonomy (NCBI): domain Bacteria; kingdom Bacillati; phylum Bacillota; class Bacilli; order Lactobacillales; family Lactobacillaceae; genus Lactobacillus; species Lactobacillus sp. UMNPBX17. Next base: position 3,595 of record NZ_PCYT01000029.1, on the reverse strand, counting down.
ATGTTGTTGTGGATCGATTGATAGATTATCGTATTCAACATAAGCGCCAAGACAAGTTGATACGAACATGATTAATAAGACGAAACCGATGGAACTACCTACAATTTGATCTAGTGTTAACACGGCACGTACTAAATAAGTTGCGGCAAAGCATAAAATAAAATCTAAGACGATATTTGCAAATAATAAGAAATAGCGTCGTCTAATACTGAAAAAGCGCAAAAGCTGCTTTAACAAACCGTCATTAGTTTGCATAGCTAATAGATCAACTGGTCGTTGAATCGTAGCTTTAACTGCAAACATAATGATAGAACCGACTAAAGCACCAATAATTGTGCGGTAAATTTCTGCCGAATGGAGAACTAGTGCATTATAGCCGATACCGATAATTAGTAAGCTACAGATATATGGAACAAGTAATAAAAAAGTAAAAACCAATAAAACGTGGCTTTTTTTCATAAGGATTTCCTCCTTTTAGTCTTATTTGCTATTTTAACATACTGTTAATTGCTCTATGCTATAATAACTTTATTTAGATAACTTTTTTAAGAAAGAGAGTAAAAAAATGAGTAGTGATCCTGGAGCGGAGAATCTTTTTGTTCGCCTTAAAAATAGATTGTCAGGTGAGACAGAAGAAGGAACTAAAGATCATTTAGAAAAAGAAATTATCAATTTACATGATAATCATAAAATTAATGATACTGAGTTCTCAATGCTTGAAAGAATTCTGGACTTTCAGGGGAAAATGGCTCGCGAAGTAATGGTACCAAGAACAGACGCGTTTATGGTAGATGCGGATGTGAGTTTTCAAGATAATCTTGATGAAATATTGCGTAAGCCGTATTCGCGTATTCCAGTATATAAACGAGATAAGGATAAAATCGTCGGCATAATTCATATCAGAACGGTATTGCGTAAGGCTAAGATTAAGGGGTTTGAAAATCTTGATTATCAAGATGTAATGACTGAACCTTTATTTGCACCAGAAACAGCAGAATTAGGGGATCTGTTGATGGAAATGCAGCAAACGCAGCGTCAACTAGCTATTTTAACAGATGAGTATGGTGGCGTAACTGGCTTGGCTACTATTGAAGACCTTGTCGAAGAGATCGTAGGGGATATCGACGACGAGGTTGATCATACAGAGATTTTGTATAATCAAATTGCGCCCAATAAGTATATTATCTATGGAAAAATGCCGTTAGATGATTTTAATGAGCAATTTGGTACGCATCTTGAAATGGAAGATGTAGATACGGTAGCAGGTTATGTCATTAATACCTTGAAGATGATCCCAGCTAAAGGGGAAAAGTTAACCGTTGACATTGGTGACGGGATGACTTTGACTACTAGAAGAATGAAAGGGTCACGTTTACTTACGGTTTTGTTGACAAAGGATAAACAAGAAATAAAAAAGGAAGAAGATAAAAAAGAGTAATGGATAAAGAGTTAGCAGAGAAAGTAAAGAAAAGAAGAACATTTGCAATTATTTCTCACCCAGATGCAGGTAAGACAACAATTACGGAACAAATGCTGTTATTTGGTGGGGTAATTAGAAAAGCTGGTACTGTTAAAGCCCGTAAAACTGGTAACTTTGCTACAAGTGACTGGATGGAAATTGAAAAAAAGCGTGGTATTTCAGTTACTAGTTCCGTTATGCAGTTTGAGTACAAGGGCAAGAGAATCAATATCTTGGATACACCAGGACACCAAGATTTCTCAGAAGATACCTATCGTACTTTAATGGCGGTGGATGCTGCTGTCATGGTAATTGACTCTGCAAAGGGTATCGAACCACAAACTAAGAAACTATTTAAAGTTGTTAAAAAACGTGGTATTCCGATTTTTACTTTTATGAACAAGTTAGACCGTGATGGTCGACCACCACTTGATTTGATTGCTGAACTTGAAGATTTGCTCGGCATTGAAGGTGTAGCAATGGACTGGCCGATTGGTTCTGGTCAAACTTTAAAAGGCTTGTATGATATTGCTAATAATCGCGTTGAATTGTACCGCAAAGATGGCGCAGACCGTTTCTTACCATTGAATGAAGATGGTACTTTGCCTGATAGCGAACCATTGAGTCAAGATCCTCAATTCCAAGATACTCTTGATGAAATTGAATTGGTTAAAGAAGCTGGTAATAAATTTGATCCTGAAAAAATTGCTTTGGGTGATCAAACTCCAGTCTTCTTCGGTTCAGCTTTAACCAATTTTGGTGTAGAAACATTCTTAAATAGTTTCGTTGATTTAGCACCGGCTCCTGAAAGTCATACTGTTAATGGGGATGAAGAACTTAGTCCAAAAGATCCGGAATTCTCAGGCTTTGTCTTTAAGATTCAGGCTAACATGAATCCTCACCACCGTGATCGAATCGCATTTGTCCGTGTTGGTAGTGGTGAATTTAAAAAAGGATTGGATGTTACTTTAGCAAGAACAGGTAAGCCAATCCGTTTGAATAATGCAACTGAATTTATGTCTAGTGAACGTGTGCAAGTTTCAGATGCCGTAGCTGGAGATATTGTTGGTTTGTACGATACTGGTAACTTCCAAATTGGAGACAGTATTTATTCAGGTAAACGTAAAATCGTTTATCCACCACTTCCAGAATTTACTCCAGAATTGTTTATGCGGGTAACTGCTAAGAATGTGATGAAGCAAAAGTCATTCCACAAGGGAATGAATCAGTTGGTTCAAGAAGGTGCTATTCAGCTTTACCGTAATTACCAAACCGATGAATATATTTTAGGTGCGGTTGGTCAATTGCAATTTGAAGTCTTCCAATTCAGAATGAAGAATGAATATAATTCAGAAGTTGAGATGAATAGTATTGGACATAGAGTTGCGCGTTGGATTGATCCAGAGCAACTTGATCCTCGTATGTCTAACAGCCGTAATCTTCTAGTAAAAGACCGTTATGGCAATCCATTGTTCTTGTTTGAGAATGAATTTGCAGAACGATTCTTCCACGACAAGTATCCGGATGTTAAATTAACGGAAAAGCTCTAATAAAAAATAAGCGTCTAGGAAATAAATCCTCTAGACGCTTATTTTTGTGATTAAATTTATTTAATTTACTTGTCGACGTGAATTTCAATGACGTGACGGCTCTTGTCAACGGTTAAAGTATATGAAGAATCGTAATCTTTGATTAATCGTTTGATGACAAATTCAATTTCATCTTCACGGACACGGCGATCATGGTTTTCAAGTGCAATGCCGATTGCATTTTTGCTTTCGGTATAAATTACTGAAGTATTTCCTAATGAATATACTTTAACGTAATTAGCATCGGTAGTATTGAGCTGACTGTGAACCAAGTTAGAATAGTTGTTAGTTACATCGATTAAATGCATGAATTTCACCTGTTTCTTTTAGTTTTTATAACTTAAATTTAGTATACATCAAATTAAGCAGCATCTTTTTATTTTTATTAAATTAAATAAAAAGATGCTGCTGATTATTAATCAATGTCATTAAGTTAAGACATTGACAAATTGAAAAGAGTCGAATCGTTGTGATTCGGCTCTTTTTTTGCATAAAATAAAGGCGAAAAGAACCTACCTTTTCGCCCTCTGATTAAATTATTAAACCT
>NZ_PCYT01000028.1:0-21967 GCF_002553735.1 Lactobacillus sp. UMNPBX17 | reverse complement strand
TCTAATCTATCAAGCAGCTTGATTAAAAGTGTTCAATTTATTATTGCAATTTACGAATAAATAATTTTTAACATGATGAATATCATAATAAAAAGGTGAGATAGCTATGCGCTATCTCACCTTTTTTACCTTAATTATTTTCATTTAACATAGGTTTCTTTAATTCCAATTACCGACAAAGCTGCTAAAAAGCCTGAAATCCCAGTAATTAACATCATCGCTGGCATGGAATTTCCTACCATTGGAAAAATAATAAAACTAAGCAGTGAAGCAACAATCTGTGGTAAGCAAATTGAGCAATTGAACAAGCCTAGATATGTCCCCATATGTTTGCCTGATAAGGCATTAGAAACCATCGTCAATGGATAAGTATTCATCCCTGCCCAACTAATACCAATCAATACAAAAGATAGAATCAGCGTTCCTTGTGAATGAATTAAAAAGATTGAAGTATAGCCAATGGCTCCTAGTAATAAACTTAAACCATAGCCTAATTTATGATGGTTATTAGGCACCTTGGCTAATACATATGACCAAATTACTGCTGCAATTGATTGTACAGCTGTTAATACACCAAACCAATTCCCAGCAATCTGATAGCCTGCAGAAGAAGCATTCGTTGTATGCCAAACATTTTCTGCAATTGCGCCCGTAGCATATGTTGATAAATACTGAAAAGAAATCCAACAGAAGAACTGAACTAATGAAACTTGCCAGAATACTTTTGGTGCCTTTTTTAGCAAGTTAATCCAGCCGCCACCTTCTTGATTATCAGATTCCTTAATGCCATGATAACGAGCATAAGTTTCTGGATCATATTCATGAACTCTAAAAATTGTAAATAATGAAGTAATTACTAAAACTGCTGCACCAACATAAAATGAAATAACCACTGACTGTGGCACTACTCCCTTTTTGGCAGTGTTGGCAACACCTAGTGTCGTTAATAAGAATGGAAAGAATGCAGCAATTACGGCACCAAAGTTTGAAAGCATACTTTGAATACCATAAGCATATGACTTTTGTTCATCATTAACCATGTCACCAATCATCATCTTAAATGGTTGCATGGCCATATTCGAAGCAACATCAAGAACAGCAATAGCCACAGCACCGAATATCAATGCTTCAATTGAACCATATCCCAGACCAAAGCTGCCCACATTAGGTAAAATTACCATAGTTAAAACAGCGAAAATCATTCCTATTAATAAATACGGTAACCGACGTCCAATTTTAGGAATCCATGTTCGATCTGACAAAGATCCAATCCCTGGTTGAACTACCAACCCTGCTAACGGTGGCAGAATGAAGAACCAACCAAGTTTAGTTGGATCTGCACCCAAAGTTTGAAAAATTCTGCTCATTTGAGAAGTTTCCAAAGTAAAGGCAATCTGCACACCTAAATAACCCAAACTAATCATCCAGATTACACTACTAGCTAATGTAGGCAAGCCCACTTTTTCTTCTTTCATTTTTCCCTCTCATTTTCTCTCTTTTAAATCGCTTACATCAAATAAATATAGTCATCACTGTAAGAGCTTTCAATGTCTGATCTATTGTTAACGGTAACTAAATTTTATAAAAGCTTAAGGTCCACAATATTCTGCTAGTAGTAAAATATTAATCATAGAAATTAGAGGTATAATTATGCTTTCATTATTATTGGTAATTTTCCTACTTTGGCTATTTTTCAAATTGGGAATCGGTTTAATTAAAATTTTCGGCTTCCTAATTATGGCAGGATTGATTTTTATTTTTTGTGCATACTTATTAATCCCTTTTCTCGCCATCATTGGTATCGGAAGTCTCATCTGGGCATTAGTTAGATAAAAATTAAAGCAAGGCTATCTATATTTGATAACCTTGCTTTTTTACATTTCTTTCAATTCTCGCCTAATCAAACTTGCTAGTATTCCATATCCTTTATCACCAAAATGCAAGCCATCATTTTTTATTCCCCGAGAAATATCGCTTAAATCGCCTGCATCAATCATTGCTTGGCACAAATCTGCATAATGAAAATGATATTCTTCTGCTATCTCTTCAACCACTTTCGCATATTTTTTTACCAACTCATTATTGCGTACATGTTGCTTCTGCTCATCTACTGCTGGCGGCGAAATGAGCAATACATGTGGCGGATAGTACTGACAAATAACCGCAGAGGCAATTAATTCCATATTTCTTTTAAATTGCTCTAGCGGAACCTGCTTATGTGTTGCCAAGTCATTTGTTCCTAATAAAATCACCAAATTATCGCACTTTTTCACGCTCAATACTAATTCATTTAATCGAGCAAAAAATGCTCCTGAATTAATTCCTGAAACAGCAGTATTTTCAATTTGAATTTCAGGCAGCATTCGCTTTAAATTCCAGTTAATATGTGGCTCTGCTTTTCCCTCATATCGAGCGATAATGCTATCGCCTGTAAGTAGTACTCTCATTTTAATTTAACTTTCTTATCCTTTTTAGTAGGTTTGATATTTAAAACGTCTAATAAAAAAGTGAAAATCGGAACTCCTACAATTAGTCCCCATGTACCCCAAAAATGTTCTGCTACAAGAAGTACTAAAAAAGTATAAAAGATCGGTAATTCTGTCTTGCTGGCCATAAACTTAGGATTTAGCACATACGCCTCGATTGCATGAATAATCATGATCATGACAAAAATATAAATCACATAGCGAATGCCGCCGACGGAGTACCCTACGATACTTAATGGAATCAGCGAAATAATCACACCGGCAACTGGTACTAAGCTTAAGATAAATACCATCAAGCCTAAAGCTACAATTTGTGGCATTTTCATAATCGCCAAACCAATCATGGTAAGGGCCGTATTACAGATTGCAATAAAAAATTGTGCTTCTAAAACTACACCAAAAGTATTAGTAAACTTTTTGCCAAAGTAACGAATATCTTCAAATAACCATTTTAAGTAGCCGCTTTTAACAAATAAACTTGAAAACTCTCGCATCTGCTTTAATTCGATGGTGTAAAAGAAGCTTAAAATAAGCGACATGAATGTTGCAATCGTCAACGTACCAATATTAGTAGCGGTATGAAAGGCAAATGTCATGGCACGCTTTGCCTGTGTAACAAGTTCACCTTTGCTAATGTAATGCGTTACATACGACATTAACCGCGATGACTGATTCGTCTCATAAAATGCCATTACGGATTTGACCATCTTAGAAATCTGTCCAACCAACATCGGCATATAAACCGTAACGACAAAATAAAGTAGTGCCAAAATAATTAAATACGTCACTACAACAATTGCGCCGGTTGGCATTTTAGAAACATAACGCTGTACGAAGTGAATCAAATGCACAATAACATATGTAAAAATAAACGTTAACAAAATCGTATTCATCATCGCACGCATTTCATAAAGAAAAGCAACAATGATCAAAAATACTACAAACCTGCGCAAAGGAATATTATTTTTGAATTTCTGCCAAGCAGTATCCATAACCTAACCTCGTTTTCTCTAACTCATATGTTTGATTGTATCATTCCTAAATTTGTTCTTGGTATTTCTATACCACTTTCCACTAAAAAAATAGACAACTCAATTGAGAGTTGTCTATTTTGCTATCTAATCTTCTTTTTTCAAAATATCTTTTTTGATTTCCATAAACTTTGGTGCATCAAGTACTTTTAACTTAGGGAAACTCTTAAGAAAACGTTTATGGTTCCAACTTAATTGATATGGTTGCAATTCATCATAGTGCTGCATTACTGAGTGATGCCAATCGCCAACTTTTAATTTACCCCTTTTCAGGCATTCTGCTTTCAACTTTAATTCTTACACGATCAATGAATTGATTGATATGGTCATCCCACATCTTGGTCGTAGTATGGAATCTTTCTACACTGATCATAGTTAAGACTGTATCGAGTCCCATTACAATCGTAATACCTACGGCTAACCAGCCATGAGTATCTCTTTCTTCTATGTTTATAATATCTTGAACAAATGGCTGCACAAATTTTACCAGTAACACCACTCCAATTCCCCAAAAGAGCGAAATGATTGGAGCTACTCTTCCTTGAACGTTTCCCCATAAGTGAGAATAATCCCATAATTTCATATGAAAGACTGTTGCAAGAAAGAAACTAGCAAAATATTCAAAGACTGTTGCAACAATAAATCCAATTACAAATAAAAGAAATAAGTTATCTTGTACATCTTTGGTACAAATTAAAATAGTCGTAATTGCAAATCCATAGACTGGACAATATGGTCCAAAAAGAAAGCCACGATAATCATAATGATGATCTTTAATTGAACAGTAGCAAGTTTCCCATAGCCAGCCAATAGAAGAATACGTAAAAAATAAAACAATAATTTCTGAAATTGAGTATGGCATATTATATCTCTTTCATGATACAAAGTTATAACTCCATAATACGTGAAAGATCAAGTTTTATCTATCAAAAATCCGAATTTTATAATTAATATACTTTTTATTTTGAAAATTTTCTTTTAATTCCTAATATTCCTGCCAGCAAAATGAATACACCCATCAAACTTAAAATGCCATTTGTCCTTTCACCAGCTTGTGGCAATTTGCCTGAACGACTTCTAGATGAATGCTCCTTAGTTGAAGAATGTTTTAGTGATTTAATATCATCATCTTCTTCATCTAAGTCGGTATCATCACTTGAATCGCTATGCGTAACCTTTTGTTCTTTCTTGTCAAAGCCACTTAGCTCTTTAGGATTTACATCCTTAGCCGCTTCAAATGTAGATTCCGGTGTACTTGTCTTAGATAACGTCTTGACTGGCTCAACATCCTTATCGTTTGTTTGCTGACTATCTTTTTTATCGTCTAATAATTTGAGTAGTTTTGAGAACAATATAGACAATCCTCTATCTTTTTCAGCTTTCTCAAGAGTCTTGCGTCGTGCCATTTCATCATTGCTCTCACTACGGATCCCCACAAAAGTTGCATCATAATCATCTAAAATTCTCCCTTCGTATAAACTACTTTTTCTTTTATCTTCATTTTTTAACTGATATTCTAATTGGATCTTATTAATCCCGGTAATCGCTTTTTGTTCCAGAACTTTCGTCTTATATTTAATAGTAAAAGTTCTATGTGATCGTCCCTTATTATTTAAACTAATCAACAATTTATTTTGATCAAATTTAACTTCTTTCTTGCCTAACTCGATAAAAATATCATCGGTTTCGATTCCTACCGTATTTTTATTAAATTCCAGACCCTCTGGTAGCTCATTCAAAATTTTTATCGGTCCTAAAAATTCTTTTTCATCAGGATTTACTTTTATTTCCCATGCAATACTATCTTGGTGTTGATTCAATTTACCAATAATTTCAGTAAAAAGTGCCTCTTTATCTTCGGGTTCAATTGTTAAGACCTTCTCAATTTTTCCGGCATGCACAGTTAGTTCTTGTTTATCATTCGCTGAATTACGAACCAAAAGATCAAATGTTAGCTGACCTACAATGTGATCATACTTTTCAATCTTGTTATTAAATTTCACTAAAACGCGATTGGTTTCAACAGTATATGTCCCAACTTTTTGCTCGTTATCATTTTCGTCTTTAATGATAATATTTTTAGTTTTATTAATTCCTTTTGCCTGGACTTTATCAGATTCACTCCAGGTAATAGTCAGTGAATCATCACTTTTCAACTTATCCTTCTGATAACCGGTAAGCTCCACATTAACGTGAACTAGCTGACCGCTCTCCACTTTTTCTGATCTGCCATCGTTAAAAACGATCTTAGTAAAATTATCACTCACGGCAGCTTGAACGTTTTTTGCTCCTTTGACCCACATCAGCATTAATAAAAGCACAACACTGACCAGTAATTTTTTCATATCATATTCCCTCATTAACTTTTAGATTCGTTAATTGAGATTATACAGAGGAAAAAAGTAAAAGATAGCTATTCGGTAAAGGAGAAAAACAATGTATATTTTTCGTAATTGCTTTTGTGACAAAAGTTGATTTTTGTTCATCACATAAAACAAAACTGATCAAAAAAGCCCGCCTCTCGGCGAGCCTTTTTTAATTTCAAGCTTAATAATTCAATTTGATTTGTAATGCACCAGTTTCAACACAATCACCGAAGCATTTCATTGCAACATCGTATGCAGCTTTTGCAGTTTGCTCATTAGCATTATGCAGTTTCTTTTGTAATTCTTCACCAGTTAATTTCTCAGCTTCTGCATCAGTTTCAAGTAAAATATGACGACCTGCAGCTAATGTTTGTTGCTTCAATTCTTCGACTGAAGCGCTGTAGCGGAATGGATGCTCATCAACAATGGTAGCGATAGCTTGGGTCAGCCAATACATATTTTTGATATCAAAATGTTCCTTGGTATCACGGTAAACGCTAGGCGTATCAAGCACATTGGTATAGTATGGCGCAATGCCATTGAATGTATTAGGACCAAAGGCTAACCATTGAACGCCAGCTATTTCCTTAGGGACATCATTTCTAATTTGTAAAATTGATAATTCCTGATTACGTTGAAAACCAATCGGACGAAAAGCATGACGGTCTGCATCAGTGCCTTGTAAGCCATAAGGATCATACTTAGTATGTTGATAGCGTGATGATAAAGCATACTTGAAATCTTCAATAGTTAATAAATGTTCAGGCTTTTTAATGAATGGCAAGTTAGGATCATCAGGCTCATGAACATCACTTGGATTAAAGAGTTTTTGAATATACCATTGGCGCGGAATGTTGTATTCATAGTCTGAATCATCGTGACTACCAAAGATATGACGAAGATTATATGGATTACCGCTGTGATCAATATCTAAGTGATACTTTTCAATCATTTCTTCCAAATCAGCGGAAGCCATCGTATCATCACTAGCAAAGTCAAAATCGGTGATGCTAAACCAGTTTGGCGCAGCGATGTAACAATCATCTGGGATTCTTTGAGCTGCCCAGTGATGGCCACCGATAGTTTCCATATACCAAACTTCATCTTTATCTGAGAAGGCTACGCCGTTTGATTCATAAGTGCCGTATTTTTCTAGATATTGCCCGAGCAATTTTACCCCTTCACGAGCTGAATGAATATAAGGCAAAACGATCGTAACGAAGTCTTCTTCACCGATTCCCTTTTTGTTCATTGGGTCAACGCCCAAAATACGTGAATTGGTAGTGCTGGTTTCGGTGGCACTCATTGCAACATTAGCGGCGTTGATGCCGGCTTCGCCCCACCAGCCCATGGTCTTCATGGTTGATTCAAGTTCTGGCACAGCGGTATAACGCATAGGATTGTCAGGCAAATCTACCTTGCACTTAGAAGTTACTGATTGATAATCTTTAGGTTGCTTGTCAGGCGTTACGACGATGAAACGTTTAGGATTAAAGGCGTGACCGTAGTCTTCGTTTCTGGCAATTAAAGTTGAGCCGTCAGCCGTAGCTTTTTTACCGGCTAAAATTGTTGTACATGGCATTTTTTATCCTCCTATAATTTTGTTCTTTTTAGTCTATTGTAGAACACTTGAGAAATAATTAATGGATAAAACATTTAGCTACTCTTCTTTCAGAATATCTTCTGGTGATTTAAAAGATTGATCGCGACTCAATGAATCTAAATATTCTTGAAGAGTTATATTTTTCTCATAGATATATTTTCTTACGGTCTGTGCAACCTGCTTACCACTAATTAACATGATTGGATAATCGTCTTCCAGTATTTCGCGTTGAGCTGGGTCGCTGAAAAAAGATGTAGTCACAAATGCTGCGATCCATCCACGCTTTAACCTAGCAACTACTCTATCAACGGCTTCTCCTGTTATACGCTGATCTCGTCGGTAACATTTAGCTTGACCTAATACCACCTGTCTAACTTGGCTAATGCCCTTAGTTCCAATATCTACTCGTAAAACAAAATCATAACCACCATCACCAGATGATTTAGTTACCCAACCATCATGGCATGCATCCCCAATAATTAATCGTGTAATTTCTTTAGCTAGACCTTCAAATTCAAAATCTCCACTATGAGCTTTTGAATTATCTTTCTTACGATAATATTCATAGATTTGATTCAAAATTTTATCATCTGCAGAACCAGGTGTAGGCAGTTGCTCCTCTTTTTTAGAAGTACTTCTTCCATAAACCTTCCGGCGAACTTTTTCTAAATCTCCAGTCCTTATCCAAAATTTCCATTCTTTAGGAGCTAGTGCATTGGCTAAAGAAAGAAAATTTTTATCTTTAGCTGCCTGTTTTCTCGCTTCAATCCAGGACCAATCAAAGCCTTCCTGTTCTTTTTTCATTGAAAATACACAGAAAGTGAATAAATAATTGGAAAAATATGCTTTATCTGCCCCACTACCTGTGTATTGAGTTACCAATTTAACATTTTTTATCACACCATATCCATGAAAAATTCTTTCTCCCTGTTTACGTGTTTCAAAAAATACAATAGGAACAGCAGTAGCTCTTACTTCGGGATTAGGATCATGACTAATTTTAAATTGATCCAACAAATATTTATTCCCTCGTGTAGTTGCAGGATCTGTGTCAGGTCTTTTATTATCACCATAATAATTTATATACCCGACATCTTCATTAAACTCATCTTCCCATGGATTATAGTTAATCCCTCTGGATTTCGTATTACTTGAAATAATAATGCATTCATTTTCAGCAGGTTTAAAAATTCCAGCTTGATTAAAATAATTTTTCTTTCCATCTTTTAAATGGGTTTCAATAAAATAATTTTTCGAAGAATCATCATCTTCAGAAATATAATATGCATTAGAAATTTCCTGTGCTTTTTTTTAGCCTGAGGTCCCGTTTTATACGAAACACCTATATGTAATACCATTTACTCACCTACTATAAAAACTTATTACTTAAAATATACGCTTCTTTCTTCTAAACGCATCAAAAAAAGATGCATCAAGTCACCTCAATGTATCTTTATTATTCTACTTCCTACTCAACCGCTCATACCCAGCTTCCGCAAACTCATTCAACATCTGGACATCATGGGGCCATTTCTCATCTTTCACAAAATTATGCGCGCGGTTAACCGCAAACGAACCATGAATCACATATCTAAATAATGTTTCCGCATCTTCTCTTGGAAGGTGCGTTTTTTCAATCACAGCTGGCAAAACCGTGTCTCGCTCATTCACTACGATTCTGCCAATGATGTATTCGCTCAAATCGGGTTCCATCAATAATTTTTGATATTTACCAGCATCCCCAATCCGCTGGCAGGCCGGTACTAACGATTCATTGCTTTTCAGATAATCCAGCGATTTCCCGTTTCCAGCAAAAAATGGGACAGGATTTGTCTCCGTCAGCAACAACGCACCATTTAGCACATCGTTCAAGACATCAGTCACCGAGGAATAATGCACATGAAATGTTGATCGCGTTATCCCAGCCTCACGACAGATCCGCACGATATTAACTTTAGAATATGATTCTTCATCAACTAATTTCAAAAAAGCATCTTTAATTATTCCCAACGTATAAAGCGTACGTCGATCAGTTTTTCTTTGGCACTAAAATTGCACCATCACCATTGTTTGGAATTTCAATGCTAATTTGTGAAAAGCCAACTCCCGCATCGTTGCTATCCTCAATAGCGGTAAAAGTACCTGGATCAACGTAAAAGCCGTGAACCTCATCTTTGCTCTTATCAAGACCGAGACACACCTTATAATATTGCCATCTTGAGTAAAGCAGTGAACAATTGCGGCATCCCGATTGAATACATCATTGATTGACCATATTGCACCGTATGCAAGTATGACGGATGCTTTTGATCAATGGTCAAATACATTGGAAAACTGCTAGGACGAATGCCGCTATCTACCATGTAGTCAGGATAAAATTGCTGCATAACTTTACCTTGTTCAGCCTTTTGCTCCGGTGTTAATTCTGGTTTAGGTTGAGGCTTAGTTGGACCTTGGATTGTAGCACCATGACTTTTACCAGTCATGGTTTCCTTAAATGCATCACCAATTGAGGCAGAAAAACCAATACTGCGGTCTGCAATGATATCTAGAATATTCAACTCGCCTTTGTTGATCGTAATGTAGCGACTATTTCTGTCAACTGCAACTAATTGCATACTTGAAACCTTAATCATTTGGTTGCGTGGGCCAATTCCAAGTTCAAGTACGACTAACTTCTTATCTTCATATTTTTGAATAAAATCTTGAAAGGCGTTGATCTGCTTCTGGTCAATTTGGAAATCTTGGTTAGTAGTTACATAATGAACAGGTTTATCTCCAATCAAGTTTTTCAAATATTCATAAGTCGGCTTCTGTGGTGGGATTTCATTCATCATCTTGTAAAGTTCAAGCAAAAATGCCCAGTGCTCTTCTTCAGATTCAAAACGATTATAGAAACCTTGGAATAAACCATTAAAGCCATATTTTTTAGCAAAATATTTCATGTTGTCCATATATAACGGACTATTTTCGTACCAAAAAGCAAGACCGATAGAGCGTGACATTCCGCTTCCTGCACCAACAACAATTGCATCTGCATCTTTTACATGCTTAAAATTCATCTATTTTATTCATACATACCTCGTTAAAATTCACATACACGATGTATTTAACTTTTAACAAGATTAAAGCATGTATGGAAAAAGTAATTAAGATCAGATTCGTGCCATGTGTAGAGTTATAGACAGATTCTATGAACTACACCGACACTAAAGTGCCGGGTTTCTGGGAACACTGAGTAGTGTTTAGGATCTTACATTGAACTAGTCAAATACCTAACTCACGGAACTCAGCTTGTTACCATGGCCAGTCCCTGACCACTTAGCTTTGTACTTCCTTTATGCAGGATATTAACTGCCGCATTAATATCTCGATCATGCTTGGTTTGACACTTAGAACAAGTCCATTCACGAATTTCTAATGGCTTAGCGCCACTGTTATAGCCACATTTTGAACAAATTCTGGAAGTGTTCTTGGGATCAACTGCAATTAGTTTCTTGCCATACCATTCGCATTTGTATTCTAGCATTTGTCTGAATATCCGCCATGAAGCATTGGCAATTGACTTAGCCAAATGATGATTTTTCTGAAGATTCTTGGTTTTCAAATCTTCAATCGCAATTACATCATATTGCTTAACTAAATGCGTAGTTAGTTTATGCAGATAATCTCTGCGCTGATTAGCTATTTTAGCTTGGCACTTAGCTTTTGACTTTTGCGCTTTTTGCCAATTAGTGAAACTCTCTAAGCTTCTAGGACAAAGCACCTTTTTATTCCTGTCTTGCAAAACTAATAATTTAGCTAAATGTCTGCGACGAGCATATTTTCTTTGCCAGACTTTGGCTTTCTTTTCAAAATAAGAACTGTCAAAACTAGGATATTTTAGCCCATTAGACAGAATCGCTAAATCAGCCACGCCAACATCAATCCCAACCTGTTTGCCAGTTAAGCTGTACTTCTCTGGTTCAGATATTTCTACCTGTAGAGACAAATAATATTTTCCTGTTGGTTCAAGTACGACCGTATAACGCTTAATCTTAACATCTTGCAAAACTCTATTCTTGCTGGTTTTGACATAGCCTAATTTAGGAATCTTCAAGTACCTTTTACCTGCAGTTTTTATGATTGACTTGCCCGTATAAGACTTTTTCAGATACTTGCGTGAATGAAAACGAGGCTTGCCAATTTGACCAGTTTTATCTTGAAAGAAGTTCTTCCAAGATTGAGTTAGGAATTCATTAACTACCTGCAAGCTTGAAGAATCGCTGTTTTTCAAAAAAGGATATTCTTTTTTAAGCGGCTTAAGCAGATAATTCAGCTTGAACTTACCTAAAAAAGGCAAAGCTTTATTATTCTGATAGCGCTCATTCATCATGGCCAGCATTTGATTCCAAACAAAACGATCATTGCCAAACATCTGCTCAAGCTGGTTTTGTTGTGTTCTATTAGGATAGAGTCTTAATTTGATCCCTTTTAGCACATTTGTTCCCTCCTTTCTTTTTAAGATTATATCAAACATATGTTTAAGAAAGAAGGGGGGGAACAAGCAAAAAAACTAAAAAAGGCCGGATTCATCACGGGATTAAAATCCCGTGTTTTCTCCGGCAATTAATCAATAAAATGTAGCGAATTTTTAGATAAAAATAAAAGCCCTGGTGTTTAAACTCAGGCCTTCTCATCGCAGCTGCATCTGTTCATTAAAATAATTTTTATAGGCTAAATAACCACTGATCACCGCACCAAGGCTTGTCGCCGACAGTAACATGAATGTGATCATAATCTGATACTTGATCGCGTAAACTGGATTAATTCCTGCGAAGATCAAGCCCGACATCATCCCTGGTAAATTAACCAAGCCCACGGTCTTGGCAGAATCAATCGTTGGCTGCATCGCAGTTTTGATACTCCGACGCAGGATCGGCATCGATGCCAATTTAATATCGCTGCCCAAAGCTAATTTTTCTAAAACTTGTTGATGCAAATCATTGAAACTATCATGCAATGCCTTGTAGCATAAGCCGATCGCCACCATTTCATTACCGGCAATCATCCCCGTAATTGGAATCACCTGCATCGGGATGGGCTTAATTACCCCTGAAAAAATCAGCAAACCTAGCGTCACATAGGTGCCAATGGCCTCGGCAATTATCGAATTCCAAAGACTGCGGTGCGGATTAGGATCACGTTTATTAGCGTTCCAGGACGCATTAAAAATGATGACCAAGGTTGAAACGATGGTTAACCACAGCTGATCAACGTGAAAAATAAACTTCAGCACAAAGCCGATAATGACTAACTGAATAATTGCTCTAAATACACTCGTTAAAATATCTTTAGTTAAGCCCAGCTTTTCTTTAGCCGAGATCGCGATTGATACCAGCACCAAGGCAAAAGCCAACACTAAAGATAAATTACTAACCATCACATTCTTCATTTGATGATCCTTCCCTGCTTAATCTGCATAATATGACCGGCCGTCTGAATCTCACTTTGATCGTGAGTTACTCGAATAATAGTAGTTCCTTGTTCGTGCACTCGCTTAATCAATTGATGCACTATTTCCTTGCTATCATCATCAAGCCCAGTTGTAACCTCATCTAGTAGCAACACCTTAGGCGGAAAAACTATATTTCGAATGAGAGCCACTCGCTGCTTTTCTCCACCTGACAAAGAATTTATGTCCTTATCCAAAAAATCAGCAGATAGATCAACTAGTTTTAGTAACTCATCTATCCTTTTTTCTACAACGACTTGCCTTCTAATTTCATAGGGAAAAATCAAGTTTTCTCTTACCGTTTTGCCAAACAAGCTCGGCTGCTGGAAACAATAAGAGACTTCCCTGCGGTATTGGACGGGATCGTATTTCGCCATCTTTTTGTCTTGATAAAAAATATCGCCTGCTGTTGGGCTGATTAAATTAGCGGTTAATTTTAAAATAGTACTTTTACCAGAGCCTGATGGTCCAACCAAGGTCAAAAAATCTCCTCGATCTACCTTAAAAGAAACATCATGCAAGATTTGTTTTTCTTTTACCTGGTAACTAATATGTTTAAATTCGATAATTGTCATAGTTTTTTCCTAAAAATATTTTTGCATTAACATTTTTAGTTTAATCATATTGGCTTTAGGTGACAAATTAAATATGTGATTGCATAATAAAAAGCCATAGCGCTTAAACCATGGCTAATTTATTTTCATTAACATTATTCAGCTGCAGCGGCTGCTTCTTCCTTAGCTTCCTTGGACAATCCAGCAAGGTCACCTAACAAGGTAAAATCAATTTGAGTTGCTAAAGATGGCTTTTTACGCAAGAAATCAATCTCAGATGGCTTAACGTTCTCAGTTGGATTATCTTTGGAAATCAATTCTTGTGAGATTTCACTATCAGTTAATTTTTTATCCTCTAATACACTTTCTGCTTCTTTGACTTCTTTTTCATAATGCTTTGTCATAAAAAACGCCTTCTTCACCTTTCATTGTAGTTAGTTTTATAGAAAGGTATAGCAAAACGTACTTTTACTTTGATATATTGCTTAGATCACAAAAAAAGACATGGCGTTTAAACCATGTCTTAACGAGTTTATTTATGCTGACTAGAAGCGCACGGGTTCTAATCATTGATTCCTTTAATATCAACGCTCATAATATTCACTTATTTAATTCATGTTCCATTTGTTGGAACACAAAACTAATTTAACCAAAGTTGAGTCATTTGCTTATTAATACTAGGATCTACTCCAACATAGGTATTCATAAACATTTGTAAAGAGTGACCCATTTTTTCAGCTGCCCAAGTAAATGACATACCTGGTACATTAGCCAAATGAGTACAAATTGAATGCCTAAATGAGTACAAACTCATTCTTTTATCTTCTGCCTTAATGTTTAAGCGGTCACAAATGCTTTTTAGCATATCATTAATACTTCTTTGATTAATTGGCTTATCATTAAACGCGCTTTTATAATCATGAAGATTAATAAAAATTAACCCTGAAGAATTATCCAAATTGTATTCCTTCAAAAAGTTAGATTGTTTTTCTTGATACCGTTTAAGCAAAATAATAACTTCTTGAGGTAACGGTAATACGGTTCTCGAATATCCCTTAGGCCGTGCTTTCAAGCTCCCTGTAAAATCATTCATGTAATCTGACCAACTATTGTTAATTTTTAAAGTCCAAACATCATCTTTATAGATAATATTGTCATACTTTAATGCTTGTAACTCGCCAACTCGCATACCAGTATAACTTTCAATTAGAATTGCTAGCTTACTTCCCCAATTAATAACCGAACTATGCTTCAAATCACTAATAATTAAATTTCTGATTCTTTTTAATTCATCATTAGTAAAGATCCGCCAATCTTTTGAAATTGTAAAATCACTTTGACGAAAGAATACTTTTAATGGACTCTCAGGAACAGGATTTTCTTTAATACTCTTTCCCTCAATTGTATTAAAGAAATTTCTCATATGAATTAGCCTTTTAGCAATAGTAGAAGACCTGCTAACAGTTACGTTATGTTTATTTACATAATCATGAGCGTACTTAGACACTAATTGCGTAGTAATTCCATTAATTTTGGCGTTTCCAAAGTAACTCTTAAAGGAATTAGCTGAATCTTGCCAAGCTTTTAAAGTTACCGGACTAATTGAATTAGCACGTTGATCAACATACTTTTGAAACTCATCAGCAAAGATTGCCTTACCGTTTCCTAAGTTTAATCCCGCTTTATACTCATTCCACATTTGTGATTCAAGCTTTGCTGCATCTGCTTTGTTTTTTGCATATTTAATTGGAAAATTAATTCTTTTTCCAGTTATTTGATCACGTGGTTGAATTCTTACAAGATAAACTTTTTTTGAATCTTTATTTACTTTCTTTATCACTTTTCTACCTCTAAATTTATAAAAAAGAGGCAAAACAAAGTTCGCCTTCATTTTACCTCTAAGCTTCTATTTTGACCAAATTTTTTCTTGATGATAGCCTGCTTTTGTCAACCAATCTGTGACTTCATCTAAAATATAATATTTCCGTCCACCAGAAATTTGATGATATGGCATACCATTTTTTAAAAACTTGTAAAATAGCGTTGTACTAATATTCAATGCTTCACGTAGTTTCTTACCGTTTAAAATCAATTGATTCATTTCGTATTATCACCTATAATTCAGTTGGAAAAATATTTACAAAAGTCTAAGCATTATCTTGATCGTCTTGCTTAGATTTTTTTGTTTTTAAGCGTTTTTTGATGAAGTGCTTAGTAATATGAAGCGGTTGAATACGTCTTAAAAGTTGCTCGACCGTATCCACTCTCCGATCATCAACGAAAATATACTTGTAGAAATCATCTGGTGAATAAGGTGTTGTAATGATAATTTCCTCAGCATTTAACTTCTTATCATGATAGCGACTTGGCGCAGCCTTATCATGTTGATAAGGATCTAAGATTCTTAAGAGATCTGAATAATTAAAGTCGCGTGGTCTCAAGTCATTTAAAATGATGTAATGTTCACCATTATAGTCTTGAAAATAGTCACGGCTACTACCGAGAATTGCATACTTCTTATTTCTCAAAAGATATTCTGCAAAACGAGTCTTACCTACACCTGCCACACCGTACAGCCATAAGACTTTCATGCTCTTACCTTTGAAATCTTTAAGCCATTTTTCATGCTCTTTTTCTGCCCGTAGTTCAGTAATCTGATCAATTAACTTTTTACGCCTTGCAAGTTGAGAAACTCCAATTAGTTGTTCCAACTCGTCATAAGTTAATTTACCTTCTGCATACTGATCGACCAAAGAAGAAATGTACTTAGGGCTTTTAGTAATCTTAGCTCTGATACTCTTCATTCTCGCTGGAAAATCGAAAGAAGCTACAGCCTCACTTGCCTTGTAAACGTGTTTCCCTTGCTCTCGTGCTTCTTCAGTTTCGTGAAGTAAGTAAGAGTAAGCATTGGCAATTCTGCCTTTCCACACATCTACATATTGAGATTGGTCTTTAAAGAGATTCGCCACAGTACTAACTTTTTGCGGGTTTTCATACTTTAATACCGCATGAATATGAGGCCTGATGATCTTACCATCTTCATCTTTTTTTGGATCTTTATCATGATTAATATAGACCCATTCCAGCGCCCCTGATTTGTTCAAAATATCGCTTAAATCATCTTCTTTTACTTTGAGATGATCTAAGTCTTGCACGTACATGAATTGGCGCGCGCGTGGTTCTTTCTTCATGAAAAATACCTTCTAACTAACAAATAAAATTATATTTATCTAAAAGCTCTTTTAATAAATCTTCTAAATCGTTGTACGATAAATCAACTTTATGTAAAGGTTTAGAAACTGTCTTGTACTTCTCGTAATAATACAAAGGAACACCTAATCGCTTAGCCGCGTAGAAACTATCCTGTTCTTCCACAATTTTTAAGTATCCTGCCTCAGGTTTTACTACAATTAGAGGTAATGGTTTATGCTTATTTTGGTAAGCATAAATTAAATAGTTAATGTGTTCTTGATCGTACAAAGAATCATCAACTGCACTAAATTGGTTGTAATCCGCTGTTTCATAAATCTTTGAAACAACTCTAGTTTTATTTAAATTTTGTTTTTCCATAAGGTTTTCCTCGTTTCTATTACCTTTTTAGGGCTTGTCTTTCTTTCAACTCTTTGTGCACAGTTTGCACAGTTTATGACAACTAGAAAATAACAAGCCCACTAGTTGTCATATATAGTTTTTCATGCAACGCACACATAAATAGCTTGTTTTTTTATGCGGCGCTGTCCCTCTCGCCCTTGGCGGGCGGCGGGCGCGCCGCGTTAAATGAATAGTTAATCATTTTTATTCATCCTTTCCTTCATTTTTGCTGCTACTTTTGCCTTTGAATAATTCGCAGTAGGTCTCGTACAATCCTGTAATATCTCGATCACGATAAACCCTTTCAAGATTTCCCTCGTACCATTTTTTAGCTTCTTCAGTTGAAAGAGGCACAAGATCGGCACCCGCTGCATAAGGTCCGTTACCTTCGACACGTTCAGCATATTTACTTGCTGCATTGCCTTCACCATATAAGAAGAACTTACCTTCAGATGTTCGATAAAGTCCTTCTTTGAAGTAATTAAAGTCATTAACTGGATAATCACTTTCATAATCATCAATTAATTCAGCATTATCTGAGTCGTATAAAATACCGTTATAAAATCTCTTCATAATAAATTTGTCCTTTCGTGAGATAATTTCTTTTCCTGTTTACATATTCATCATACCTTGAGCGATTGAGAACAATCGGGGGCCTTTTGTAGAAATTTTAGGAATTAGTATTTATTGATACATCAAGCTTTTAAGGATTTAAAACATTAGCTTGAAGAAAAAAATACAATTAATGCAGAAAAAAGCACCAGCCTAGAAAAACTGGTGCTTCAAATCTAAACGCGTGTTCCTTCTACAACGTAGTAATTAGGGTCACTATTTTTATAATTAGATAAAGTAAAAACTCCATTATTCATACGATAAATTTTCTTGACAACTTTATCCCAAATTGCATCAAGTTGTGCTTGACCTTCAGGAAATTCAGGAATTCGAACTTTTACTTCAATCTTATTCCAATTCAATTTAACTTTAGATAGCCTGATATAAGAATTAAACCTATAGGCTTCCATATATTCTGCGCTTCCCTTAGCAAGGGTATCAAGCGGTTTTTCCATGAATGCAGTTAATTGCTGCTTCTGCATTAGAGCCTGGATATACCAATGAAATTCGTGAGGTGTTATAGTCATAGAATCTTCTCCTTACTACTTAAATAATAAGTTGGACATAATAAGGGCAGAACTTGATAAGGATGTTCATCGTCAATGACCTGAATCAAACCAGTTCCCCGACCTAATGGAATCACAATTCCTTCGGGATCTAGGTCTGGGAAAAGAAACTGTGTTGTTTTACGATTAATATTGCCCAACTGAACCAATACGTTCATTTGTTCGCGCACTGATGTTGGAATGCTATTATGATCAAAACGTTGACTTACCAATATTAGGTGTACACGAGTTGCACGCCCTAACAATGCAATTTGTGATAAAAGAGCAAAAAACGTATCTTTAATATTTTTATTAATACCTTCCGAAAGCGCCAAAACTTCGTCAATTACCACTGTTACATGTTTGAAAGTAGTACTTGGGTTGTTAAATAATACCTGTTGCCTCTTGTGGATCAATTTTAAACATTCACTTAATACATCATTAATTTGTGCTACAAAGTCAGATTTTGAACGATCTGTAGCAGGATAAATAACCTTAACGCCATTAGCCTTAGCCCATCTGCTGGGTTCATCCATTTTGGGATCAATTACTGTTAGAGTTTTGAGTCCAATTTCACCATGCACATTTTCATCAATATGCTTTAAGGATTCCAAGAGATAGGTTAGGAAATAAGACTTGCCACTACCAGAGGTTCCAGCCAAAGCAATTGAAGTGACACGGTTATAGTCAATACTCAAATTTTTCATAATTTGAATCTTACCGCCATTCTGGGTTGCAAAATCCTCAAGATTAGTAACTATCAAACGTCTTGGAATTCCCACTTGCCATGGAAAATACAGAGCACGTTGAACATGAATATTACGTGTACTAATCGGTACAAAGTATGTTGTATTTTGTTTCAAAAGTGTATAGTTCGGATAAAGTGCAACATTCAAAATCTTAAAAATGTGTTGATACAAGTTATCATCGATTAAGTATCCCGCGGGCATCCGCGGAATAAACTTAATCCCACCTTTGTCTAACTCAATAGAAAAACTGTTAGTATAACTACTCTCGCCTTGCATGTCAGAACCTAGCGCCATATCAATGCTCTGAGTAATATACTTTTTAAGTTCATCAGTATTCATTTTATTTGACTTCTTTCACGTCATCAGCCTTGAAATAAACATCATATCGCATTTGAAAAGCGGTGATGTTGTCAAAAGTCACGACTGACATGTAACGAGGTAAGTTCACTTTCTTAGGGAACTTCACTTGGAAGTATTCTGCACCTTCCTGAGTAAAGCCAGCTTTGTAACTAATGATTTTATCTGTAGGCTTACCATCTTCCCAGACGTATTGAGGTGTTAGTTCAGTACTCAAAGAGTAAATTGGCTTACTCTTATCTAAGTTTTCCCACACAGCCTCAACATTGTAGCTTGTACCATTGCTTTTTCTTTTCATGATTAATTACTTCTTTCTTTTATAATCTAATAAGAAGGTTTTCTTTTCCTCCTTATGCTTAATATTTTGAACCAGATAAAAAAGAAAAAATTTAAAAATATAAAGAAATTTCTTCCTTGATTTGATAGGCTTTTTAAGAACTATCAAGAAAAAATTTGAAATTATGTAGAAAAAAGGGCACCAAGATTTTTCCTGGTGCTCTATTTTCTGCAGTACCATGTAAGTGGATTTTGCAATTTAATGTCATACTCTGAATACCCTTTACGAATTATGAAAGTATCATCATATTTTACTGTATGAAGCTCTCTCAGACAATAATCTTTAATATAAGCAATTTGATTAAAGCTTGAGTATTTTTGCTTAAAGCTATTTTGAAAAATAATTTCCGTTTTGACCTTGTTTAAATCATAAGTTAGCTTCTCCTCAAAAGCTTGATTGAAATGAATTTTAAAAGCCTCAGCAAAATCGTCGTAGCTATCAGCAGCAAATTTCTCGATTTTCTCAACAACTTTTCGAGTAGAGTCATACGTTGTGTTATATAAATTGTTATCAATAATTTGAATAATACAATTCTTAGCATTTTCCAGGCTCTTACCTTCTAGATAGTCGGAACTTTTCTGAATTTGCAATTCTTTTAAAGTTTTATCCTTTTGACTTCCATCACTGATTTTGGCTAATTGTTTACTATAAAGAACCTCATCATGCCTTGTAAATTGAGGTCTACTAATGATGTACTTCTCTAATAAGTTCATTAAAGCATTAATGCTTCCTCGATTTATTAGATAAACCTTTTTACCTCGATTTTCTTGGATATAATCAATATTATTTTCTTTCTTAATAGTCGAAATTATTTTCTTTTCAAGTGCTAATTTTGCCAGTTTATCAACATCTTTTTTACTGTTATGTAAGTGCAATATGTACTTTTTATCAATTAAATCAACTAACTCTTTGATTGAAACATAATCTTCACGATTTTCTATAGTACTTACTTGCATGTCTTTCGCCTCTTTGAAAACGCAAAAAAGGCAGCTAAGCATTTCGCTTAACTGCCTTTTAATTAACTATTTTTAAATTTGGATAGTTCCTTTAGGAACTATCAAGAAATTTTGCAAGATTGTATAAAAAATAAGATATCAATATTTTTCTTGATATCTTAAAAATTATAACAATACCACTCAAGTGGATTTTGTAATTTACGATCATATTCTGAATATCCTTCATACACTATTTGCTTGCCACGAATTTTAACAGTATGTAGTTCCCTCATAAAATAGTCTTTAATGTATCTATCTCTACGAAAGAGAACCATCTTATTATAAAAAATATTTTTACAAGCTATTTCTACCTTCACGTGTTCGAAATCGCGAGTAAATCTATTTTTAAAATCATCATCAAACTGTTGATATTTCATTAGATCAGGTTGTGCTTTCTCAATATCAGAAATTAAATCATATGAAAAAACACTAAGATCACAATCCCATAGTATATCGTCAACATCATCAAATTGTTGCTTATTTAAACGCTCATCACTATTTTTTACTTGGATTAAAATATTGTCTTGATCAGCTTGATCCTTAGCAATCTCTGCTATTTGCTTGCTTTGAAGTTCATGATCACGATCTTTAAGCGCCTGCAAATTCATAATGCTAGATTTTGAATAAAAATAGTTATGTAATGCAAAATCAAGGTTCATAAGACCACGTGAATCAATTAACAACTCTTCTGTGCCATCTTCATTGGTTTGATCCAAATAACTAAAACCATCTTTATTCACTTTGTCTTTAACAGTAGAGGTGATTTTTTCTGTTAGATCTTTCATCATTTTTTTATCATGTTCACTCACTTTTTCCCCCAAGTATTCTCTTAAGTATTCTGGATCAAAAATTTCTTTACTTTCAAAAAACTTATATTTCATATCGAGTTTATTGATTATTTGATCAACCGTAATATAGTAGTTCTTATTCATTTCATAGCGTTTAATAGCCTTTTTTTCATTAGTTTGTTTTTGAGTCATTTTAAGTTTCTCCTTAATTAAAAACAAAAAAGGCAGCTAAGCATTTCGCTTAACTGCCTTATTACCAAATATAATTTTTCCTAGTTGTTAGCCATATACATTACGGCATTTTCAGCTATAAGATACTCAAAAATTTCATCATCATCCAAAGGATATTTGTCCCATTCAACATCGTCATCTAAAGGAATATCAATATATTTTTCTTCATTAGTTGCTAATTTCCCAGGATTTTACAACTCAAACCATACGGCTGACAGATTTTCTGCC
>NZ_PCYT01000027.1:0-22582 GCF_002553735.1 Lactobacillus sp. UMNPBX17 | reverse complement strand
TGTTTTTGTGGTTATTAACATTCTATCAAACAGGTCCAAATGGACTTTTTATTTTCTATCAAGTGTTCAATTTAATTTTACAATCGGCCAAGTAAAAATAGAACCTGATGAACGGGTTATTTTCCCTGGATTTTTCGGTATCACCCCATCAGGTAATATTGCCACATTTTCACGTGGTGGATCCGATATTACTGGGGCGATTCTAGCTCGCGGATTTCATGCAGATATGTATGAAAACTTTACAGATGTTAACGGAATTTTTGCAGCTAATCCGCATATTGTAGATAATCCACAATCCATTAGGAAAATGACTTATCGCGAGATGCGAGAACTATCTTATGCGGGCTTCTCTGTTTTTCACGATGAAGCTTTGATTCCCGCTATTCAAGGCCAAATTCCTATCAACGTAAAAAATACTCATGAGCCTGATCAACCTGGTACTATCATCGTTCCAGACAAGGACTTTGTACCAGATAATGTTATTACTGGTGTAACCAGCCAAAAACAATTCTCAGCTCTTTATTTGCATAAATATTTGCTAAACAAAGAAGCTGGTTTTACTTTACGTATCCTACAAATCTTGTACAAGCACAATGTGCCATACGAACACATGCCTTCTGGTATTGATGACATCACAATTATTTTTAACAATGATTTCCTAAATGATCAGCTAATTGATCAAATTTGTAATGAAATTCAAGCAACAATCAATCCAGATCAACTTGAATGGATTGACGATTATGCCATTATCATGGTCGTTGGTGAAGGAATGAAGAAATATCATGTTGTTAGTCGCCAAATTTTAGATTCTTTAGGTGATCACGATATTTCACCTCGCATGATCAACCAAGGTGCATCCCAAATCTCAATGATGATCGGAACCAAGAAGGAAAAGGCAGACGAAGCAGTTAAAATTATCTATCAACAATTTTTTACGAAGGGAGAAAATCATGGTTAAGTTATTAAAAGTACATGGGTCACAAAATCATTTCTTTATCCTTGATCAAACCGAATTGAAGCAAGAATTGTCTGATTCTGAACTAAAAGAATTAACTATTAAGCTTACAGATTCACAAACTGGTCTTCTTGACGGTGCAGACGGTGTATTAGTAGTCAATAAGCCAGTCAGAGAAAATGCTTTGGCCCAAATGCGTGTTATCAACGCCGACGGTAGTGAAGCTTCAATGTGTGGCAACGGGCTTAGAACTGTCGCTCGTTATTTAAGTGAAAAGTACCAAAAAACTAATTTCTTGGTTGATACAATGAATGCTAGTCTCCGCGTTAGAAAAGACGATGACTTTGCCCCAAGCGTTCCTGCCTTTGCAGTTGAAATTTCGCCTGTCCATTTCAATAAAGAAGCCTTGCCATTTGATAATTTAGGACATGATCGTCTAATAGATGATTTTGCTCCTGAACTTTATCCCGGTTTACGTTTTTCTTCTATTGCCGTGCCGAATCCCCATTTAATTAGCTTTGTTAATCAAAAACAAATAACAGGTCCTATCCTAGGAATCGTCGGTAAACGACTCAATAGTGAGAATCCTTACTTCACTGATGGTGTTAATGTTAATTTTGCTCAAATCCTTGATAAGAATCGCTTATTTGTGAGGACTTATGAACGCGGTGTTGGCTTTACCAATGCTTGTGGAACTGGAATGTCTGCTACCTCATTAGCATTTTGTTTAACCAAACCAGAAATGGCAGAATTTGACACACCAATCAACGTTTACAATCCAGGCGGCATGGTAAAAACCATTGTTCACTATGAAGACAATAATTACTGGATTGAACTCATTGGAAATGCGACCTTTACTCATCAAATTTCTATTGCTGAAGAGGATTTAAGAAATAGGAACTTTGCTAATGCACAAATTACTGAAACTAATGAGCAAACCGCCTATGAAAGATTTGTCGATAATTTACCTAAATTCAACGACATTACAACTTTAGCGTAATCAAAAAGACTTGCTTTTTTTAAAGCGAGTCTTTTTTGTATTTAATTTAAATCGGTTAAACCATGTTTTTTCTTTGAAGTACGATAAAAAATATAAGCTATTAAACCAAAGAAAATAGGTCCAAATCCAGTCCAGAAAGCTGTCGCATATCTGTGTTCCAAAATTGGTTGTAAAACTGTAAATATAATACCCGTGCAAACAATTATTTCAACAAATACTACCAGCGCTACTGTCCATTTATAATTCGTAAATACTCTAAATTTACGCGAATAATCTTTCTTTAAGAAAAATGGAAATGCACCTATCAAAAAGATATATGGTGCAGTTGCAGCAACATTACCCATATCGGTCAAAATTTGATAAAAGCTTGTAGCTGCACTACCACCGAAGGAAACGACCGCAATTAACAAGCAGACGAAAACAGTTTGAGCCCACATTGCATTAGCAGGAATGCCATGTTTGTTTAATTTAGTTGCAGCCTTCGGCCAAAGACGTGGATCAGATCCCATAATAAAGGACTTAACGGGTGAATATAGTAATACGAAGAAAGCACCCATCATTCCCATTAATCCTGATAAGGCAATTGCTCTCGTAAAGATTTTACCAATCATTAAACTAGTCTGCGGATCCAAATGTAAGGCGGTACCGAACGCTTTACCCAAAGTCCCGTAAACCACATAAGTAATATTACCTGTGTTAGCACCGGTTTGAACGATATCCTTTTGATAATTAAGCCCTTAGGGAAATCTTTTTCGGGATGCTTCATACTGTCAATTACCCCACCTACGGTCTCCATACCACCATATGCAAATACTGCATAGACAACAAAGGAAATAATAGTAATTGAAGTTTGGAAATCCTTATTAGGTGAAATAATAAAACTCTGCCAACCAGTGATTGGCTGTGCTAATTGTCCATGATTCATAATGATGACTAACAAACTAGATAAGATAAAAATCAAGTTCATCCCGATCATAAACCAGCCACCAATTGAGGACATGATCTTAATTCCAGTCATCCCTCTTGAAGACAAGTATGTAGATACAATCATGAATAGAATTGCCAATACACCCATTAGCTGTGTTCCATGTAAACCAAATAAATTCCAACTCTGAGTTGTATCTTTACCAAAAATTAGCGCTGAAATCGAAATCCAGAGTCTTGAGGCACTAGATACTAGCCAAAGTACCCAGTTAGCCAACCAAACAAAAGTCCCGATAAAGGCCCATTTTTCGCCAATAGAGCCCGCAAGCCAGGAGTAAATTCCACCTTTTGCATCGTGAAAGGCTGAACCATATTCTGCCATCATTAATCCAGCTGGAAAGAAAAAACAAATTCCGGCTAAAATAAACCAAATAATTCCGGCATAAGTCATTTGCCGGTATGAAACCGAGACATTACCGAAACCATAAACCGTAGTTATGATCATTAAAACCAGGCTTAAAGTAGTTAATGTCTTTTTCTGTGTTTTATTATCATCCAAGATGAAGCCTCTACTTTCTTTACTACACTTTCAATTTTAGCACCCTTTCTTTTAAGTAAATTTATTCTAATAATCATCTCATAAGAAAAAGCTGCTAACCCCAGTTAACAGCTTTCTCATTCTTTATTTACTAATTTTTTCTTCAATCCAGTTGCCCAGTTCTGCAACATGCAATTTAGTTACGGAACTGAATGTCAAAACCGTTACATGATCATAATTAAGATCTATGTTCTTTTTCAAACGGGACATTACTTTATTTACTTGGCTCTTTTTTATTTTATCAATCTTCGTACATACAACTAAAATAGGTAAATTCAGATATTGAGCATAATTATACATTGCAATATCATCTTTAGTTGGTTCATGACGCGAATCAATTAAAATTACTAATCCCTTTAAGTTGGGTCTTGTTTCCAAGTAATCTTGAATCATCTCACCAAATTCCTGGCGTTTCTTTTGCGAAACTCTTGCATAACCATACCCTGGTACGTCTACAAGATAAAACTCATCATTTACTAGATAGAAATTCAAGGTTTGCGTTTTACCAGGCTGTGAAGAGGTTCTAGCCAAGTTTTTTCGATTAAGTAGAGTGTTAATCAGACTTGACTTTCCAACGTTTGAGCGGCCTGATAATGCAATCTCAGGTAAATCATCCTTAGGATATTGATCTTCTCTAACTGCACTGACAGCATAACTACTACTTTTAATTATCATTAGCGCCTACCTGTGCTTTACTACTTTCTTTTTTATCCTTTTTACGAATAACCTTAGGTTCAGCATGACGCGTAATTACATCTTTGGTTACCTCAACGGCTTCAATGTCTTTTTCACTTGGAGTCTTGTACATGATATCCATAATTGAATTTTCAATTATAGTTCTTAAACCACGTGCCCCCATATTTCTTTGAATTGCCAAATCAGCAATTGCTTTAAGCGCACCATCAGTAAACTTAAGGTTAACACCATCAAGTGAAAGTAGCTTCTTATATTGCTTAACCAAAGCATTCTTTGGCTCAGTTAATACTCTTACCAAATCTTCACTGTTAAGCTTATCTAAAGTTGTGATAATTGGAATTCTACCAATAAATTCAGGAATCATTCCAAATTTAACTAAATCTGCTGTAGTTAAATGACGAGTCCAATCATCTGCATCAATTTTATCAACTTCATTTTCAGCACCGAAACCAATCGTCTTTTTACCTAATCTATTCTTAACGATTTGTTCAATACCATCAAAAGCCCCACCAACAATAAACAGAATGTTAGTGGTGTCCATCTTGATCATTTCTTGTTGTGGGTGCTTACGACCACCTTGAGGCGGAACTGAAGCAATAGTACCTTCTAAGATCTTCAGTAATGATTGTTGTACACCTTCACCTGAAACATCACGAGTAATTGAAACATTCTCAGATTTCTTAGAAATTTTGTCAATTTCATCGATATAAATAATGCCGCGTTGAGCACGTTCCAAATCGTAATCTGCATTTTGCAATAATTTTAGCAAGATATTTTCTACATCTTCCCCAACATAACCAGCCTCGGTTAATGTGGTTGCATCTGCAATTGCAAAAGGTACATTTAAGATTCGAGCTAAAGTTTGAGCTAAATAAGTCTTACCTGATCCAGTAGGACCAATCATTGCAATATTAGACTTCTGTAATTCTATAGAAGAATCAACATCCATTTGACTGATTCTCTTGTAATGATTATAAACAGCAACAGATAATACCTTTTTAGCACGATTTTGGCCAATTACGTATTGATCAAGTTGTTTTTTAATTTCCATTGGTTTTGGTAATTCACTTGCAGTTTTAACAGAATCTGCACGTAATTCATCATCAATGATTTTTTTAGATAAGTCAACGCATTCATTGCAAATATAAACGCCATTACCAGCGATCATTTTTTTGACTTGGTCTTGAGTTTTACCACAAAAAGAACATTTAATCTCTTCTTGATCTGTAAACTGATTTGCCATTATATTTCCTCCCTATACCTACCAAAATAGATTATCATAAATTAACATATTTTGATAAATATTAAGCTTAAATATCAAAAAAAGCGGCCTAAAGCCGCTTTTTAATGAGAAATCAGTAATAATTTATTTATTACTTACTTTCCTTCTTGTCTTCTGCTTCTTTTGCTTCAAGCTTTGCCTTAGCAACTTGCTTAGCATTATCAGTAACAAGATCCATAGCCTTACGTACAGTGATGTCGTGACTTAACATGTCGTCTGACAAAGTGTTACGTACAGTCTTTTCATCCATGTTGTATTCAGCAGCAAGGTCCTTGATTTCCTTATCAATTTCTTCCTTGGTTGCCTTAAGACCTTCTTTTTCAACAATAGCTTCAAGAACTAAGTTAGTCTTAACTCTTTCAGCAGCGTTCTTAGCAAATTGTGAACGTAATTGTTGTTCATTAGTATTGGTCAACTTGTAGTAAGTTTGTGGATCAATACCTTGACGTTGCATGTTACCTAAGTATTGGTTCAATTGAGTATTAACGTCGTCTTGAATCATTGCATCAGGAATTTCATCAACAGTAGCGTTCTTTACTGCACTTTCAATAGCTGCTTCTTGAATAGCATCGTTTGCAGCTTGTTCCTTTTGATCCTTCAATTGCTTCTTGATCTTGTCTTTTAATTCATCAAGAGTATCTACTGAATCATCAACATCCTTAGCAAACTCGTCGTCTAACTTAGGAAGTTGCTTTGACTTAACTTCGTGAATCTTAGTTGCAAAGTGTGCTTCTTTACCTGCTAAATCCTTTGCACCGTAATCCTTAGGGAAGGTTACAACAACATCAACATCGTCGCCTGCTTCGTGACCGATAAGTTGATCTTCAAAGCCAGGAATGAATGCGCCTGAACCTAATTCAAGTGAGTAGTTTTCAGCTGAGCCGCCTTCAAATTCCTTGCCATCAATAGTACCCTTGTAATCGATGGTTACAGTGTCGCCCTTAGCTGCCTTACCCTTCTTAAGAACAAGTTCAGCATTTTGTTCACGGCGCTTATCAAGTTCTGCATCAACGTCTTTTTGGTATACACGAGTATTTTGCTTTGGAACTTCGATACCCTTGTAGTCGCCTAACTTAACTTCTGGTTCTACAGTAACAGTAGCCTTCATAGTCCAGTCTTTATCTTTGTCCATTGATACTGGAACAATTTGTGGTTGACCAACTGCAGCAATACCTGCTTCCTTAACAGCAGCAGAATATGCATTTGGCAATACAATGTTTAAAGCATCTTCATATAATGCTTCTTCACCATAGTATTGATCAAAAATAACACGAGAAACGTGACCTTTTCTAAAACCAGGAACACGTAAGTTTTTCTTAACTCTTCTAAAAGCTTGATCCAAACCTAATTTAATTTCATCTTTTGAAATATCAAAAGTAAGTTCACCGGTTGTTTTACCGGTCTTTTCCCATTTTACAGACATTAATAAAATACCTCCAATGTCAAGTTTGAGTTTGCTTCTTGCATACTAAGTTATCTTACCTTAAACTGGCACAAAAAACAAATCTAAAAGAAAAAAGATGCGCTCCTGTGAAGAAGTGCATCTTTTTTGCTATATCGTTAGAAATTAGTCAAGGATTTCAGTAACCTGACCGGCACCAACGGTACGACCACCTTCACGGATGGTGAACTTAGTACCCTTTTCGATGGCAGCTGGCTTAATCAAAGTAACAGTGAATTCAGTGTTATCACCAGGCATAACCATTTCAGTACCTTCTGGCAATTCAATTTCACCAGTAATATCAGTGGTGTGGAAGTAGAATTGTGGACGGTAGTCTGAGAAGAATGGAGTGTGACGTCCACCTTCTTCTTTCTTCAAGACATAAACTTGAGCCTTGAATTCCTTGTGGGTTTGGATTGAGCCTGGAGCAGCCAATACTTGACCACGAACAACTTGGTCACGGTCAATACCACGAAGCAATACACCAACGTTATCGCCGGCTTCACCTAAGTCCAAAGTCTTGTGGAACATTTCCAAACCAGTAACAACTGACTTAAGAACCTTGTCTACCAAACCAACGATTTCGACTTCATCGCCGACCTTAACAGTACCACGGTCGATACGACCTGAAGCAACAGTACCACGACCAGTGATAGTGAATACGTCTTCAACTGGCATTAAGAATGGCTTGTCAGTTTGACGTTCTGGAGTTGGGATGTATTCATCAACGACGTCCATCAACTTAAGAATTTGTTCTTGAGCTTCCTTGTCGCCTTGTAAAGCCTTCAAAGCTGAACCACGAACAACTGGAATATCGTCACCAGGGTAATCGTATTCAGTTAACAAGTCACGAACTTCCATTTCAACCAAGTCGATCAATTCTGGGTCGTCAACTAAATCGCACTTGTTTAAGAATACTACGATGTAGTTAACACCAACTTGACGAGCAAGCAAAATGTGTTCACGAGTTTGTGGCATAGGACCATCAGTTGCAGCAACAACTAAGATAGCACCATCCATTTGTGCAGCACCGGTAATCATGTTCTTGATGTAGTCGGCGTGGCCTGGAGCGTCCATGTGAGCGTAGTGACGATTTTCAGTTTCGTATTCTACGTGGGCGGTGTTAATAGTGATACCACGTTCCTTTTCTTCTGGTGCAGCATCGATTTGTGAGTAATCTTCAGCCTTAGCCAAACCCTTGTCAGCTAAAACAGTAGTAATAGCCGCAGTTAAAGTGGTCTTACCGTGGTCAACGTGACCGATAGTACCAATGTTTACGTGTGGCTTAGTTCTAACGTAATGTTCTTTTTCTGCCATTAAAATGACCCTCCTGTAAATTTGCAAGAAGTCCGTTGAGATAAGTTAACGGATAATTCTCTGTTGAATATTGTACTACTTTCTTCGGCAATTGCCTAGTAAAAAAGCTTAAGCTAAATTGCCTAACGAAAATATCCTTTGCTAATTATACTAAATACTTTGAAAATGTAAACCTTTTTTACCTATTTTTTAATTTGGAAATTTTCGATAAATTTTTTCAAATAAATCTTGATGAGTTCTGCCATTTCTTTGTTGCAAATAAGCTACCAAATCGCTAGCAAAACTATCAGGTTCATCTACATAATCATCTAGCTTAGGGTACAAACTACCTAATACTAAATTGGTTTCACCAATCATAAGCGGTAATTGACTAGGATTATGACTAAATTTAGCCCCAATAGCTGAAATTATCTCTTTGTATTTAGGGGCTTTTTCTAAAAGCAAAGTATCTGCAGGAATAAATTCGGTTAAATCATCCAAAACCCACACTTTAAATTTATCTTTCAACTTTAGTCTAATAAGATCTTCACAAAGAGATAAGCGCACAGCGAATTCTGAAATAGGTTCTAATAAAATACTTTGAGCAAAAGTTGTAAAATTAACCAAATTTAATTTATGCAAGCTTTCATAATCCATTTGGTTAACCTGCTTTTTTGCCTTAAAAGACTGCATAATTTGCTGTTGCTTTTCTTCAGAAACAGGCTGCACCTTAAAAGGTAATTCTAACCCTGTAATTTCTTTTAACTGTAAAGCTTCTATTAAAAAGTTATTTTCCTTTAAAACTTTACAATACATCCGATATACTTGCTTATTAGAAAAAAGATCAGGCTCTTCTTTAATTAAAGCATAGGCCTGATCTTCTTGTTTATTTGCACAATAGAGATCACAAAGCTCCAAGATCACATCTAATGAATGCTCTCCTCGCAATGCTTCTTCTAAATTTTGAATTGCCGCAGCAAGATCTCCCTTGTGCTTATTTTCTTCAGCAAGTTTCAATAAATTCTTTTGACTTACTGATGTCATAATTATTCTTTCTTTTCTTTATTATTTCTTGTTTTATTGTTTGATGAATGTGATTTGTTATTTTCTTGCTTTTTCTCATTACGCTTTTGCATAGCACGATGACGGTTTTGGTTTACTTCCATCACAACTGGCAAAATAACGGGACGACGATTTGTTTTCTTATATAAGAATTTCTCCAAATCGCTGCGAATATCTTGCTTTAATTCTGTCCAATCAAACTTCTTGTGCTCGAAGTTGCTGTTAATTGCCTTTTTAATCACATCAATTGAATCATTCATCAACTGTCTATTGGCTTTAATGTAGACAAATCCACGGCTAGTTACTTTAGGTTCTGCGATAATCTTTTTCTTTTTACGATCAATTGTAACTACAGCAATGAAAATACCATCATCAGAAAGCACTTCTCGATCGCGCAAAACAATGTTACCTACATCACCAACACCTGAGCCATCGATCATAGTGTCTTCACCAGGGACAGGATCAGATAAGTAGAAGCGTTTCTTCTTAAAGTCGTAGTCTAAGCAATCACCATTTTTAGTAATATAGATATTCTTAGGACTCATACCAGTCTTAATAGCCAAGCTACGAACAATTTCTAATAATCTATACTCACCAATAACTGGGATTAAGAACTTAGGCTTTAAAGTATCAATCAATAATTGAATATCACGACCGGTTGCATGCCCACTAGTATGCATGTTGCGGCCCAATTGAATAACTGTTCCGCCTGCTTTATAGACAAGGTCACTGGTTTCAGCCACCATAGTTTCAACGGCATGAGATGGAGTTGTAGCAATAAAGACTAAATCACCATCATGAATAGTAATCATACTATGGCGCTTCTTAGCCATTTTTTGTAATGAGTTAAGTGGTTCACCCATTCGACCAGTTTCCAAAATAACTGTTTGATTATCTGGCACGGTCTTTAAATCCTTAACTCGCATTAAAAGGCCATCTGGCACATCTAAATAGCCTAATTTCATTGAAGTTCTAACAATTTTAGCCAAATCACGACCAGTTAAAAGTACTCTCTTTCCAGTAGCTTTAGCTGCGTTTAGAACTTCTTGCACGCGATTCAAATTAGATGCCTTAGCTGCAACGATAATTCGACCAGTTGCATTTCTAAAAACATTAGTTACAAAGTTACCAATATCTTGTTCTGAAACATTAGGATATGAAGCTTCCGCATTTGATGAATCACTTAAAAGAGCAAGAACTCCTTTTTGTTCAATTTCAGCTAAGCGATCCATATCAGTCCGGTAGTTGTCGGCAGCAGTTGGATCAAACTTGAAATCACCAGTATAAACGATCTCACCTGCTGGAGTATGAACATCAATACCTAATGAATCAGGAATTGAGTGGGTAGTATGGAAGAATGAGAT
This sequence comes from Lactobacillus sp. UMNPBX17, assembly GCF_002553735.1. Classification (NCBI taxonomy): domain Bacteria; kingdom Bacillati; phylum Bacillota; class Bacilli; order Lactobacillales; family Lactobacillaceae; genus Lactobacillus; species Lactobacillus sp. UMNPBX17. The sequence continues at coordinate 11,964 of NZ_PCYT01000027.1, read as the reverse complement.
ACTTGCATTCTTAAAATCGATTTCGGTATCTGCATCAATTACGTGGAATAAACTATTTTTGCGATGCTTATTTTCACGTTGAACTTCTATCTTGGCAAGTTCAATACTTAATTGAGAACCAAATACTGGAATATCATACTTACGCAAAATATATGGCAATGCACCAATTGAATCAGCATGCCCGTGCGTTAAAAAGATTCCTGCTACTCGGTCTCCATATTGTTCAAAGAAATCAAGATCAGGAATTACTACATCGATACCGAATAAAGAACTATCAGGATACTTCAGTCCGGCATCAAGAACAAAAATTTCATCATTAACCTGAACGGCAAACATGTCTTTACCCTGTTCACGTACACCGCTCAAGACCATAATCTTTAGTTGATTAGCCATTATATTTCCTTTTCTATATTAAAATTTTTAATTTTTTATGGATCTAAAAGATCACAACGTAAAAATATCTGTTTCAATTTTAGCATAAAGGAGGAAAATATGACAGATGCAAAAAAAGCCAACCCTATGGTTGACTTTTCTTTCGTTATGATTAAGAAATTAACGACGAAGACCTAACTTCTTGATCAATTCACGGTAACGGTTAACGTCGTTGTTTTCTAAGTAACGAAGCAAGTTACGACGGTGACCGATCTTCTTAAGCAAACCAACGTATGAGTGGTGGTCGTGCTTGTGGCTCTTCATGTGGTCAGTCAAGTTGTTGATGTCTGCAGTTAAAAGAGCAACTTGAACTTCTACAGAACCAGTGTCGCCTTCGTGAGTTGCGTATTCTTTAATAATGTTGTCTTTTTCAGTTTTTGAAATTGCCATAAAAATTTCACCTTTCATAAATAATTGCCATTAACAACGTTTACCGTCGGTGTGAGCGGGTAAACAGCGTTAACGGTTCACTCGAACTATATTACACAATATTTTTTAAAAAAGCAAGCTCAAATTATCTTGCATCCCAAGTGGTTCTTAAGTATAATGGATGAAGTAAATTTCTAAATCATTGGAGGTGAATTTCATGCCACAAATCAAATCAGCTATCAAACGTGTTAAGACGCAAAACGCTACTAACAAACGCAACGCTTCTGAATTGAGCAAGTTAAGAACTGCTGTTAAGAAGTTCAAGAACGCTGTTGAAAGTGATAGTAAAGAAGACGTCTCCAAATTGCATTTAGAAGCTGTTCGCGCTTTGGACAAGGCTGCTTCAAAGGGCTTAATCCACAAGAACAAGGCTGCTCGTGACAAGAGTCGTTTAACTAAATTAGCAAACAAGTAATTTTACTTATTACTAATCAAAAAGAGAGAAGAAATTTGATTTCTTCTCTCTTTTTTTGCTTTAAACAGATAATACAAACAACTTTAAGAAATTGTCTTCATGATATGTTCCATTTTTGTAATTAAACTCCAGTTGAATTGCTTTTTGCAATAACTGCTCTAATTTAGACATATTTAACTTATTTTTTAAAGCCAATTTTACTCTATAGGGATGGACGCCGAGTTCTTTCACAATTTGTACTTCGCTTCTACCCCTTTTAGCTAGAATTTTTACCACTAATATTAATTCTAATTGGTTTTCAAAAACTGCTAGCAGTTGAATCGGATTTGTACCTTCTCTTAATTGATTATCAAGACGCTCTATGGCTTCTTGATAATTTTTATTTAATGCGGCCTCTAAAATAGCAAAAATATTTTGCGCTAATGATAAATCCACGTTCTGCATAACGGATTTTTCAGTGATCTTATTATCACTAGCTGCCATCTTTAATTTCTGATAATTACTTAAAATAGTATCAATAACTTGATCGCTGCGTTCAATTAATAGTTGCAAAGCAGATTGCGTAATAGTATATCCTTCAGCTTTAATAAGCGATTTTACTACTGCCCCTACTTCATAAGAACGAATAGTTGGCTCAACCACATTAAACTGCTTTAAGACCGTCTTAGTCAGCTTTTTACGACGATCAAGTTTATCATATGAAGCAACAATTACCACTACATCTTCTAATTCACTTAGATTATCAAAAATTTTCTGTAAATCATCCATCTGTTTCTTTAGCTTTTTTGGTACCTTTGCCGTTAAGAAAAATGGATTCTTTATAAGGATTAATTTATTTTCACTAAATAAACTCGATTCTGTCAAACTAGCAATTAATTCATCCAAACCATCATTTTCACAATCTACACTGACATGCTCTAAGTCCTTAAATTGATCTTCTTTAATATATGAATTAGCTAGATAATCATTAAGAAAATCATCTCCACCCCAAATCAAAGTATGGGGGTTATTATTATTCGTATTTTTGAATAAAGAAAGTAAGGTCATTTTTTACCCCGCTTCAAAAAGTAATTAAATTCTGATTTTTGCATTCCACCATAATACCAGCTAATCATACCACAGTCTTGGGTTGAAACCCATGGTATCTGTTGTTCACTAAGCGTGGTTAGCGTCTCTTGATGTGGGTGACCAAAACGGTTCTTTCGTCCTGCTGAAATAAAAACTTTTTGCGGATGAATCACTCGTAGAAAATCCGGATTGGATGAAGTTTTACTGCCATGATGTCCCAATTTGAAATAATCAACAGATAAATTGGATTTCTGCATAATCTCTTTTTCTCCTTCCTGGCCTAAATCTCCTGTAAAAAGCCAATTCTTATTGGCGACTCTAAAGAATAAACTCAAAGAATCCTCATTCTTTCCTTCTCCAGGTTGGTACGGATAAACCACATTAAACGTAATTTTAGGATCTTTTACTTGCATCCCTGCCAGTAGTTCAACTAATTTAGTATGTTTAATTCGACCATTTAATCTTTTTTGAAAAGAAGGATTATTAATCAAACCTTTAGCCATAAAAATTCTTTTCACATGAACTTGCTCAAGTAGCGGCCCTAAATCACCAACATGGTCTGCATCCTGATGCGAAACAAATACTCCATCAAGTGTACTAATCCCCAAACTTTTTAGAAAAGGAATAGTAATACGATTGACTTGGGGTGTTACTTTTTTACCCGAAAAATTCAGCTTTCCCCCTGTGTCAATCATATATGCCTTGCGCGGAAACGGAGTAGTAATCAAAATACTATCTCCTTGTCCTACATCAATCAAGGTTACTTGTCCTCGCAACGGAAAATGTATCATGCCGAAAAAGATTAGATAAGTGCTAATTAAAACCATGCTTAATTCTTTTTTATTAAATTTCCATTCCGGACGTTCTCTTAAAGCAATTATCAGCAACATTGTTATCAATATTAAAATTAAACACTGCCACCAATTTATTTTGCCAAATGTTAATAACCCTAATTGGGTATTAGATAAACTACCAATTTCTTTTTCACCCAATTTCAAAATCTGTTCAAATAATGGAGCCAATTTTTTAGTAAAGCTAAATAATACGATATTGGTAAACGTTACAGGCATAACAACCCAATTAAAATAAGGGACCACCATCAAATTAAATAAAACAGTCAGGAAATTAACCTGGTAAAAATAAAACAGTAATAATGGCGTTAATAGCACATTCAATAAAATCGATTGTTGCATTTTGCCAAATTTATTTGTCAGCTGTAAGCCTAAAGCCAACAAATAACTCAAAATTGCTCCAGTCATCATAAACAGACGTGGCACAATCATAATATGCAAAATGCAAGCTAATCCCAATATATCAATTGCCGCTACTCGATATCCTTTGAATTTGCAAATTTTACCTAGAAAGTACGTTAAGCTGGCCCTAACAAATCCTGCTTGCCCATAGCTTAAAAAGATGCCCAACAATAGCACTACGCAACAACAAATAAATGCTTCTTCATCTGTCATTTTTAAGTAAAAACAGATTGTACTAATTATTAAGACGTATAATCCAACGTGCAAACCAGAAATGCTTAATAAGTGGATAACTCCCAAATCACGATAATTATTCAGAATTTCTTGATTTTCTTGCGCATTATTTTCACCTAAAAGTAATTCACTGGCAAAAAAGCCTAATAATTGTGGCATTTTTTGAAAATATTTTTGCAAATTAAAGCGCAATTTATGCAAACCAGTAATTACGCCATTTGATTTGACAGCCTTCATCTCGCAGCTAAAATATTTTATCTTTTGAGTGATTCCTTTTGCCGCGTAATAAGTTTGATAATCAAATTCGCCAATATTAGTTGCAGGTTCAATAATTCCGCATTCACCTTTAATCTGGCTAACTATCAATGGCAGTCCTTGCTTTAAATTATTTTCTTGTTCAGTTGGTACTTTGCCACTTATTAAGATTTTTCCCTGCTTAAAATGACCTACGCCCGTTAAATAATTATCTTTAACACGAACTTGATCGGGATAAATCTGTATTTGACTTTGCTCAGATAATTCAAAATGCACTTCTTTTTTATTCAAAATAATCGAACCAATAAATAGAGTGACTAGTACTAAAACCAATTTCAGACTAGCTGCATATTTTTTTAACAATAAAAAGGAAAAATAACCAGCAGCAGAAATGCAAACTATTTTTTGACTGAATGAGTCACAAATAAATGCTAAAAAAGAGATTGCAATCAATAATAAAGCTGTTAATAAATAAAATCCAACATCATTTTTAAACAGTGAGTTGATCCTTGAGACTGGCAAAAGTCTTCTCTCCTATTCCTGATACCTGCATTAAATCCTCCACTTTTTTAAATGAGCCATTTTGTTCACGGTAAGCAATAATTTGCTCTGCTTTCTTTTCTCCTATTCCCGTTAATTTCTGTAAGCCAGCTACATCTGCTGTATTTAAATTAACCTTTTCTCCACTTCCTTGATTTTCAGAGGAGCTATTAGCAGCCGCTGAAGCTGAATTATTGCCCGTACCAGCAGTTAATGCACTATCTACTTTTTCGCCTTTATACGGAATATGAATCTTGTCTTGATCCTTTAATAAAATAGCCCGATTAATCGCCTTTAATTGCGCTTTATCCGTAGTTCCACCAGCGGCTTCAATTAACTCTTGCAATCTAGCCCCATTTTTTAACGTATAAACTCCCTGATGCTTAACGGCACCTGAAATATCGCAAGTTACTGTTTTAGACTCAGAAGAAGCAACATTAGACGCGTTGCTTGCTGAACTAGCATTAGCCGCAGAATTATTATTTGAGCTCATATTACTGGACTGACTTACTTTCTGATTATTATCAAATGAAGGCTCCTCTGCCCCATCTCCTTTTTTAAGCCATAGTCCACCTAGTAGCAACACAACCGCTACAATGAAATATAATTTCTTTTCCAACACAAATTCTTTAATTTTTTCAAAATCCATAAAATTTCACCTCTACTATTTAATACGCAAAAAAAGCCCAGAATTTTTTCTGGACTTTAATTTTTTTGCAAAAATTTTTAGTAATGTGATTTCAAATAGTTCAGAGCATCATCAAAAGTATCTACTGGAACTATTTTCATCTTTGTATGGATTTTTTTAGCGGTTCTTTTAGCTACAGCATAATTAGTTTCACTCTTTTTCACGCTTGATGAATCAGTTGGGGCAAAGAAGACTTCTGCTCCTTCTCGGCTGGCTGCTACTACCTTTTTATCGACCCCACCGATAATGCCGACCTTACCTGTTGGTGAAATTGTGCCTGTACCGGCAATTTTATGTCCATGACTAAGATTTTGCTTGCTGAATACTTCGTAACTTTCCAAAGTAAACATTAAACCAGCAGATGGACCACCGATTTCGCCAGCATTAATTGCTAGTTTAGGCTTAGTTTTAACTTCAACATGTTCAACTAGCTGAATACCAATTCCCGGTTTATTGGTTCCCTTAACTTTAACAACTTTACCGCTGATCTTCTTCGTTTGTTTTTCTCTTAAAACTGAAATAGTTATTTTGGAACCAATTTTTTGCTTACGTAAATATGTCATCATTTCTTCTGTTGAATGAAAACGATGACCATTTGCACCTAAAACAGTATCTCCGATTCTGAGTTTATGCTTAAAGCTAGAATTCTTTTGAACTTCCATTACATAAACGCCTAAATACTGCAAACTATGCTTTTTACCGGCCTTTTTAGCTGCATAATAAATCGCATTTTGTTGACTAGTTTCCATATACCAATCTTGCAACTCATTATATTGCACACTAGTCTGACCACCGAGTAATTCCTTGCTAGGAACTCGTTCATCATACGGCTTAGTGTAACTCCACAAGTATTGCAAAATAGATGCCGGCCGACTAGTTACGCTAACGGTGACTAAGTAAAAATTATCCGGCTTTTTATTTTTGGATTTAATAAACTGACTCACCGGAACCGCTTCACCCGGAGATTCAATAAAATAATCCGTTGGCCAAAATATTAATATACCAACAACTAAAATAGCAATAAGTGCAAGCAGCCAATTTCGTAATTGATGCTTCTTATTCTGCGTATTCATTGTTTAATTTCTTTCTTAAAGCCTTAGCAGCTTTTTCAGGTAAAAATTGACTAACGTCTTTGTCAAATCTAGCCAATTCCTTGATCATGCTGGAAGCTACAAACGAATTTTCTGGACTGCTAAACAATAAAACTGTGTTAATATCCGGAGCCAAGCGTTTATTAATTCCCGCAATTTCTTGTTCATATCGAAAATCAGCACTATTACGGACTCCACGTACTATTGCCTTAGCTTTTAATTCATGAGCCAAATCAACTGTAATCTCATCTGGCTTTTCTAAAACTTCGATGTTAGCAATATCTTTTAATGCATTCCTCGCAAAATCAGCTCTTTCTGCTGGAGAAAACAGATAATGCTTAGAAGTATTAGTCATTGCTACTAAATAAACTTTTTCAAAAATTTGAGCTGCTTTTTTTGCCGTTTCAATATGTCCATTTGTGATAGGATCAAAACTCCCTGGAAAAAGTGCAATAGTCATTTCTAATCCTTTCGATAAATTCTCACAATCGTTTTACCCAAATGGTGTTCCTTAATTAAGGAAAAGCCACTGATATCACCCAATTCAGTGTGATCATCAGTCTCTGCTACCACAGTTGCATTTGCATTCAACAATCCCAACTTATCCATTTGCAACATATCTTTAGCAATTTTTTCTTTAGCATATGGTGGATCCAAAAATACTAAATCAAATTTCTCTTGATTTTCTGCAAACAATTTTAATGCAGCATTGCTGCGCATATTATAAACGCTAAAACGATTTTCTTCTTTAGTTAAAGCTACATTCTTTTTAATAATAAAACAGGCGGCATGATTTATATCCACCAAACTGGCATGGTCATATCCTCTTGACACGGATTCTATTCCTAAAGCACCGCTACCAGCATATAAATCTAAAACATTACCACCATTAAAAAATTGTCCTAATGAGTTAAAAAGCGATTCTTTAACTTTATCACTAGTAGGCCGAGTTTTATTGCTTTTTAAAGTAAATAAATTTCTTTTAGCATATTTTCCTGAAATGATTCTCATCGCATTTGATCCTCATTCTTTTCTTGTTCAAGTTGTAACCTTTTCTCCGCTTCTTTAGCCATTTCAACCAACTGTCCCTCAATATGTTGGCTATCTAAATTGACTTTTTCTTCTGGAGAAATTTCTACGTGATTTACAAAATCTAATTGTGCTATTTCATTTTTTAACTCTTTAGCTTCTTTGCGATTCACATACAGAACACAGTATTTCATATTCTTAGAGAAATAAACGATGTCACCATAATGACGCAGTTTGTATTGATCACTAACAGATCTTAGATAAATAATTAGTGCTACTCGTTTGGTTAAACGAGTATTTTCTATCTCTTGATTGATACTCACGCTATTGTTTCATCCTTTTCTTTGAGCATTTTTTCATTAGCAGATACATTTAAAACTAGCCCAATTGCGGCCGTTAAGACAATCATAGAAGAACCACCATAAGAAATAAATGGTAAAGTTACCCCGGTAATTGGTAATAATCCCAATACAGCTCCGATATTAAAAAATGCTTCAGTAAAAATAATCGTGGCAACGCCAAAACAAATTAGAGCATCAAATTGAGAAACAGCATGAATTCCCACATTCATGATTTCCAGCATTAAGTAAAATAATAAGCCAACTAACAAAATAGTTAAAATTACTCCAACTTCTTCAGCTGTAATTGACAAAATAAAATCAGTATATGGCTCTGGCAAATAGCCTCTTTTTTGCATACTATTGCCTAGCCCTACTCCTAATACGCCACCATTATGAATGGCATAGTACGAGTTAACTAACTGAGCTCCACCTTTTCTTTCTAATTCAAAGGGATGCAAAAACGACATTAATCGTTGAAATTGGTAACTCTTTTGCAAAAACTCAGGATTCCAAATAATGATTATAAGAACCACCAAGCCAATAACAAGTGCTATACCGATTAGCCAAGTTAAAGCTAATCTAGCTGGTATACCGGATACTGAAAACATTACTAGAGTAATCATAAACAGAATTGCAGTACCACCTAAGTCTGGCTCAACAATAACTAAGCACATTAAAAATGCAGCTAAAATAGCAGGGTGTGATAAATTATCCTTAATCTTACCTTTAACCAATTTACCATCCCTATGGTCTAAAACATAAGCCAAGTAAATAACTAAAGCTAATTTAGTGACCTCTAGTGGCTGTAAATTAATAAAACCTAAATTAATCCAACCTACAGCACCATTAACCGCTGCCGAACTATGGAAGAAGCGCAAAAAGACTAACCATAACAGCATTAAAATACAAATAATTAAAAAGCCCGCCACAAATTTAGGACTTTTAAATACCTTTATTTTTAGTGCAAAAAATGGAATACCAAAAAATAAAAATGCTACTAAAGCATAAATCGCTTGTCTAATACCATAAACACTTGGCTTAAAACCATTAACTAATAAAATATCTGAACTTGCTGAATAGACCAAAACTATCCCCAGAACTACCAAAATTAGATATGGGATAAATATACGATAGTTAAGGTATCTTAATTTTCGACGCACGAGCGTTGCCCCTTTTATGAAATAATACTTTTTCATTATAAAACAAAAAGGCCACCACTTCTATTAAGTGATGACCTTTTTAAGGTTATCTAAAATTAACCATTAGCACGAGCACGCTTCTTATCAGCCTTTTGACGCTCTGAAGTATTCAAGATCTTCTTACGTAAACGAATTGATTCTGGAGTTACTTCACAGTATTCATCATCGTTCAAGAATTCAATAGCTTCCTCAAGAGTCAAAGTTCTAGGGGTCTTAATTGCAGCTGCGTGGTCTTTACCTGCAGCACGAGTGTTAGTTAAGTTCTTACCCTTAGTTACATTAACTGCAATATCACGTTCACGTGATGATTGACCAACAATCATACCTTCGTAAACTTCAACACCAGCACCGATGAATAATTCACCACGTTGCTCAACTGATTGAAGTGAGTAAGTAGTTGATTGACCTTGGTTAATTGATACCAAAGCACCATTACGACGGCCTGGGTTCCAGTTCTTAACAACTGGCTTGTATGCTTCAAAGGTGTGGTTCATGATACCGTAACCACCAGTTTGTGACATGAATTCATTGTTGTAACCAATCAAACCACGTGATGGAACTAAGAATTCAAGACGAGTTTGGCCGTTACCAGTTGATTCCATGTTCTTCATTTCACCTTTTCTTTGTGAAAGTGAATCGATAACTGAACCAACGTATTCATCTGGAGTATCAATTTGAACAGATTCGAATGGTTCACACATAGTACCATCAATTTCACGGTAAATAACCTTAGGACGTGAAAGTTGTAATTCGAAGCCTTCACGACGAAGTTCTTCAACCAAAATTGAAAGGTGAAGTTCACCACGACCAGAAACAGTCCATGCGTTTAATTGATCAGTAGGTTCAACCTTTAATGAAACATCAGTACGAGTTTGACGGATCAAACGATCTTCAAGCTTCTTAGGAGTTACTTGGTCACCTTCACGACCTGCAAATGGTGAGTCGTTAGCAACAAAGTCCATTTGAAGGGTTGGTGGATCAATCTTAAGAAGTGGCAATGCTTCTGGATGTTCTGCTGAAGCAATTGTTTCACCAACGTAAATATCATTAATACCACTAATAGCAATGATATCGCCGGCCTTAGCTTCTTTAATTTCGTTACGCTTCAAACCGAAGTAACCAAATAATTTAGTAACACGGAAGTTTTGAGTAGAGCCATCACGCTTCATAACAGTGATGTTGTCTCCAACTTTAACCTTACCGCGGTAAATTCTACCAACACCAATACGGCCAACGTAGTCATCCCAGTCAAGCATTGTGATTTGAAATTGTAAAGGCTCATCTGAATTGTCGATTGGAGCAGGAATATTCTTAATAATGGTATCAAAGATAGGATCCATAGTTTCTTTTTGAGTACTTGGATCTGCATCATATGATGAAGTACCATTCAATGCTGATGCGTAAACAACTGGGAAGTCAAGCTGTTCATCGTTAGCACCTAATTCGATGAAGAGTTCAAGCACATCATCCAAAACCTTCTTAGGACGAGCACCTGGACGATCAATCTTGTTCAAAACAACAATTGGCTTTACACCGGCTTCCAAAGCCTTCTTCAAAACAAAACGAGTCTGTGGCATTGGACCTTCATAAGCATCAACCAAAAGTAATGCTCCGTCTACCATGTGCATAACACGTTCAACTTCCCCACCAAAGTCGGCGTGACCTGGTGTATCCAAGATGTTGATAGTAGTATCCTTGTATCGAACAGCAGTATTCTTAGATAAAATAGTAATACCACGTTCACGTTCAATAGCGTTTGAGTCCATAGCACGATCTTCCAGATTCATATGTTCTGGTAAAGTATCAGATTGCTTCAATAATTGGTTAACCAAAGTAGTTTTACCGTGGTCAACGTGGGCAATGATAGCAATATTTCTAAGATCGTCTCTTCTTTTTTCTGACAAAAGTATTCCTCCCCACTCTTCAATAAAAAAACTGTGACTCTGTCACAGTTTCGGTAACGCAGTAGCGCCTTATCGAAGTGCTTCTATTTTTGATCTGTATAGTTACGTTAGTGAATTTTACCACCTAACTGCACGCGGGTCAACGCTTAACAATAAGTTAACTTTTAATTGTTTTCATCTAAAATCAAGCAAAATCGCTTAAAATATGGTAAAAATATATTAGATAAGTTTTTTAAAAAGGAGTAATTATTTTGATCTTAATGAAAGATATCGTGCGTGACGGCGATCCCGTTTTACGCCAAGTTGCTAAGCCTTTAACTTTTCCGCTTAGCGACCACTACAAGCAATTAGCAGAAGATATGATGGAATATTTAGTTAATTCACAAGATCCAAAGATCGCTGAAAAACATCAACTTAGAGCAGGTGTTGGATTAGCTGCTCCACAAGTTGGCGAAGGCGTTCAAATGGCTGCGCTTTTAGTTCCTGATGATAAAGGTGAAATCATCTTTAAGGAAGTTTACGTTAACCCAGAAATAGTTTCTGAATCCGTACGTCAAGCTTGCCTTAGCGAAGGTGAAGGTTGCCTTAGCGTTGACAAAGTAATTAATGGTTACGTACCACGTCCAGACAAGTTAACTATTCATTACTACACTGTTGATGGAGAAGAAAAAACTATTCGCTTGAAAGATTATCCAGCTATTGTATCTTCTCATGAAATCGATCACCTTAATGGTCATCTTTTCTATGACAGAATTAATAAAAAAGATCCATTTGCACTTAAAGAAGATACTGTGGTTATTTCTTAATTGTTATTTAACCAAAAAAAGAGTCTGCATAAGCAGGCTCTTTTTATATAATAAAAAACCACTGGGTGACTGGACCAGTGGTTCATACATTGGGAATTAAGAAGATTGAAGAGACTTCTTATAGCGAGTAAATGAGTTTATTCATCATTCACTACAAATTCATAGTACAACTAATGTTATTTTACGTCAATAATTATCAAAAGAATTTCTTAATAATTTTCAAATCCCGGATTTAAAATTGAAGTGCAACACTAAGTGTTAAACAAAAAGGCCATGAAGA